>JAYENB010000018.1:0-5819 GCA_034721855.1 Bacteroidota bacterium | reverse complement strand
GCCTGTATTTTATACCTGTTTATCTTCAATCCCTTCCATGGTTTTTACGCAATACGTAAAACGAACTTGACAGACATGTTGGAATTGTTGAAAGAGCAAATGGTACAATAAAAACGCTTTACCAGGCAATCCTTCGTTTGAATGAATATGTAATTCAGAAGTAGGTGGAGAAATGCCTATACCCACTTTTCCGTCTGTATAATAAAGATCATCGTCGTTTTTGCTCCAATAATTCAACATACTAAGCGGCACCCAGCCACCACCATTTTCTAAAAACAGGGAATATTCATTAATATTAAGGTGTTGCAACTCATTGGTAGGATCGTGGTCGGCATCATCAGGGCTAGTGATATAGCCGGCATCGTTAGTAAAATAACTAATACTGTCCGGTGTTCCATTGATATTATCCCATAGAACATCCGGTACATTTGTTAAATTATCATAATGTACTTGAGACTGTCCGGAATTTTGCAGCATGCTTTTGGTGTAATAATATATAGAATCGCTTACCCACACCGGGTCAATTTCTACAGTGAGGTAACCTGCTGTGGCGTGGTTTCCCCATGCATAAGCGATGTCCCAGTTAGCGATGGATAAAGTGCGTGTACTCAAATCGCCGTTGGCATCCAGCATAATGGCTGTGTTTTGTGTGCCTGTGGGCAGGTTGACAAAACGGATGTCCCCATCCACATGCAGCGGTTGCATTGGGGTGGTGGTACCAATGCCGAAAATGCCCTCACCCGTTAGACGCATGCGCTCAATGCCGTTTGAAATAAATTGCACATCTCAGGTATCCAGTGTTCCAAATTTGGCTTTATGGCAACTGCCACTAAAATCATTTCCTCCATCTATCCATTGTGCCTGAACATGATCAACAGATATGAGGAGTAAAAATGCCATAAGTAAAAGGCTTACAAGCCGGTGTTTACTATGTGTGTGTGGCAGCGGGTGTTGGCTGTCTGTGGTGTGTTGTTTTGTTTGTAGTATTATTCATTGTGCTGTATTTTTGATGTTACGTCTATACAAATTTAACGAAATATTTTGGGAAAGGTTTCAATGTGTTGCCATGTTTTTCACATCATGTTGCTCCCAGTTAAGGCATTGTTACAAAATAACCTGAACCGCTAAGCGCTTTATTGTAAAGCGTAAAAAATTGCATACGCACAATTTCGACACGGGTACTGCCATTCAGACTACCCTTTCGCATATCCAGGCAACATGCCGGTCATTTATTATTTTCCCCTCCTTCTAATTTTTTTAAAATAATCCCAATTTTTGAACACATAAAATTTATTATTCCTATCTTTGTTCAATTGAAATAAATTTGTTTACAAACACTTAATTATTGATTCTATGAAAAAACTAAGTTATTTATTTGTTGCAATTCTGATCATATCCTTATCAGGATGTTCCTTATTCCAAGGCGGGAGTGACACTTTTGAGGGCTACATCAAATACGATATTGAATATGAGGGTGATATTGACGAAGCAACACGTGCACAGCTGCCCACATCAGTAACAGATTATTATAAAGGGGCAAAAATCCGCAAAGAACAGGAAACAGCCATGTTTTCCATGTATCAGATTGTAAATTCTGCCAATAAAGAAGTTATCATATTGATGGATATGATGGGGCAAAAAATTGCTTACAAGCAGGACACAGCAGAAATGCAAGAAGCCATGAAAGAAATGGGAGATCCTGAAGTCAGGGAAACCGGCGAAACTAAAGAGATAATGGGTTACACAGCCAAAAAAGTAGAAGTAGAACTTGATGATAATATTTTTTCCGGCTATGTGACCAATGCAATCCCCCTTGAAGCAGATCACAACTGGGCTGGTCAATTCAATGGCGTTAAAGGTGTTTTGTTAGAATACACGACAGAACAACAAGGCATGATCATGACATACAAAGCAACCGAAATTGAAGAAGAAAAAGTAAAAGCGTCCAAATTCACCATTCCCGCTGAATATGAACTAAAAACATCAGAAGAAATTAAAACCATGTTTGGTGGTTAAACTATATTATAAAATAGCTTGATACAACCTGAACATTTACATAAGAGAATCCTCGGTAGCTATTCAGTCGCATAAATTTTTACCGCAATTATTTTGTATGTTCACACTGATTAGTTACAATCCTCGTATCTTTATGAGGATTTTCTTATTTTTAAATTCAAAATGTAAATGCAATATTTGTGACACAACAAAGCAGTAAAAAAGAAAAAAGAAAATCACCCAAAGGGAATAAAAAAAAATCCCGTAAACCGGCATTTGCCTTTTTGAAAGATGAACGGTTCAAAGTGTCTATTGGCTTATTTTTCATTGCTTTTGCCATATTGCTAGCCCTGTCTTTTACTTCGTTTTTGTTTACTTGGCAGGGAGATCAAAGTAAGCTGGATAGCAATGTGGTTGAACTTTTCGCTGACAGTAATATCAAAGTTGAAAACTGGATTGGAAAACTGGGTGCTGTTTTGGCCGATGTATTTATTCATGATGGATTTGGTATAGCTTCCTTTGTCTTTATTTTTATTTCCCTTATTATTGGTTTCCGGTTTTTAAAACTCAGGCTACTGCCTCTGCGTAAATCTTTATTTCTTAGTTTATTGGGGATGATATGGCTTTCTGTTCTGCTGGGATTTATTTTTTCAGACAAGCTGTTTTACCTCGGGGGAGCTCATGGTTTACACATGGCTCAATGGCTCAATGCATTCACAGGGAAAGCAGGTATCATCATCCTTTTGTTTTTGTTTTTGTTTGCTGTAATCATTTTTTCATACAACCCGGCACTGGGTATTATCAAAGGCTGGTTAAAAAAAATAAAAAACATTAAACCCGAACAACTAAAAGAAAAAGAGGAACCTGACCTGGAAGAGGATCCCGGTATTTCAAGCGAAGAAGAAAAAGACACAGAACCAACACCCGGTTTTGAATACCAGGTTGACAAAGAAGAAGCTGTCCGGGACGAAGGGAAATCAAATTACGATCTTGAAGTTAAAAACACACGAGACACAGAAGAAAAACCTGCTGAAAATGTAAGCTTAACCAACGACGGAGATTATGATCCCACCCTTGATCTGAGTAATTACAAGATGCCACCGTTAGAATTACTGAAGGATCATAAAAGCGGGAATGTTGAAGTTTCGGAAAAAGATTTGGAAGCCAATTCCAATCAAATCATCCGGACACTACAGGATTATAACATAGAAATCTCAAAAATCTCGGCAACCGTAGGCCCCACAGTAACCATGTACGAAATTGTGCCTGCCAAAGGGGTGCGCATTTCAAAGATAAAAAACCTTGAAGATGATATTGCCTTATCCCTTGCTGCACTTGGCATTCGTATCATAGCTCCCATTCCGGGGCGTGGCACTATTGGCATCGAAGTCCCAAACAAGGATCCAGAGATGGTTTCCATGCGCTCGGTACTTACATCAAAAGCTTTTTTGGATAGTGATTACGAATTACCTGTGGTGATGGGAAAAAAGATCAACAACGAACCATTGATTTTTAACCTGGCAAAAATGCCACATCTTTTGATGGCAGGGGCTACAGGGCAAGGAAAATCCGTTGGGTTGAATGCCATTATCACCTCGCTGTTGTATAAAAAGCATCCGGCACAGCTCAAGTTTGTCATGGTTGACCCCAAAAAAATTGAGTTGTCTTTTTATGAAAAACTTGAACGGCATTTTCTTGCCAAATTGCCTGAAGAAGAAGAACCTATCATCACTGATACCCAAAAAGTAATACACACACTAAATTCCCTGACCAAAGAAATGGATCAACGTTATGATCTGTTGAAAAAAGCAGGGGCAAGGACCATAAAAGAATACAACAAAAAGTACATCAAACGCAGGTTGAATCCGGAAAAAGGGCATCACTATCTGCCATATATTGTTGTGGTTGTCGATGAATTTGCCGATCTGATTCAGACAGCAGGCAAAGAAATCGAAGGCCCCATTGCCCGTCTGGCTCAATTAGCAAGAGCCATAGGCATACATTTGATCATCGCCACACAACGTCCGTCAACCAATGTCATCACGGGTACCATTAAAGCCAATTTCCCGGCCCGGATATCTTTTCGGGTTTCCAGCAGCATTGACTCCCGTACTATTCTTGACAGCTCAGGTGCCAATCAGCTCATCGGCCGGGGTGATATGCTGATAAATGATGGTAAGGAACTGGTAAGGGCTCAATGTGCCTTTGTTGATACTCCGGAAATTGAAGGAATCACAGAATACATCGGGTCACAACAAGGATATCCCTCTGCTTTATTATTACCCGAGCCAGACACAGAAAGCAGTAGCAGCGCAAGTGTATCATCAGATGACAAACTGGATGAAAATTTCGAGGAAGCTGCACGCCTCGTTGTCCGGCATCAGCAGGGAAGCACTTCACTTATTCAACGTAAACTATCCATTGGATATAATCGTGCCGGGCGTATTATTGACCAACTTGAAGCCATGGGCGTTGTGGGCCCCTTTGAAGGAAGCAAAGCCAGAAAAGTATTGTACCCCGACGAATACGCTTTGGAACAGTATTTGAATTCACTGAATGAAAAAGAATAATGCAATGAGAAAATATGCCATAATACTATCAATGCTGTTTGTATTCATCGGGCATAGCAATGCTCAGAAAAGTGATTCAAAAGCTGTCAATCTTCTTAATGAGGTAGCAGAGGAAATAAAAAACTACCATGGATTTCACATTGAATTTACATTTGGCATTGACAACCTGCGTGACAGCACCAAACAATTTTATAACGGGGAAATCTGGTTTAAAGACAAAGCCTATAAACTGGATATGATGGGATCGGTCATACATTCAGACGGAAAAACAACAAACTGGGTTTATCAGGAAGAAACCGGGGAAATTAACATAACACCATACAATGAAGAAGAAACAAGCACGTTTATTAATCCTTACCGGTTTCTTGAGAATTTTGAAACGGAATACACGTGCAGGTTTATTTCTGATAAATTTGTCAATAATCGTCCCTTAGTCGAATTGCATCTTTTTCCCAATGATATTGAAGCAAGCAATTACTCACGGATCAAAATCAAAATAGACAAAGCAAAAAAAGAATTGTATGAATTTACCTTTGTAGGAAATGAAGGAGTAAATTACATCATTACGGTAAACAAACTGCATACCGACAAGGCTGTCACTACTGACATGGTTAAATTCAACAAGGAATATTACCCTGATGCAGAAATTATTGACATGAGATAATTATTTTCTTTTTTTTCTGAAATTGAATTGCTATTTTTGTAACCCTGTTCAGCAAAACACCACGGAGAGGTGGCGGAGTGGCTGAACGCACCGGTTTGCTAAACCGGCATACTCCATATCGGGGTATCGGGGGTTCGAATCCCCCCCTCTCCGCAAGCCAAAAAGCCCTGACGTTAGTCAGGGTTTTTATTTTCCCCCATCCGTCAAAAGCTCGCTTTTGTAAGGATGGGGGAAAATAAAAATACCGGCGTAACGAAGTGTAGCCGGCTTTTTGGCTTGACTGTCCCCCTTTTGGGATCACGCGAGCGATTAGCGAGCGTAATCCCCAGTCAAAAGCTCGCTTTTGTAAGGATGGGGGAAAATAAAAATACCGGCGTAACGAAGTGTAGCCGGCTTTTTGGCTTGATTGTCCCCCCTCAGGGATCACGTGAGCGATTAGCGAGCGTAATCCCTATTGTGAAAGTAATACTAAACCGCTATCAAATTGCTGAATTTATCCAATGAAATAAGCTTATAGATTTGACAGTTTTTTTATCAAGATTTTTTAATTCTTCGCATAATCTATTCTCTACAGCCTCCATAGTTTTAAA
>JAYENB010000017.1:0-5821 GCA_034721855.1 Bacteroidota bacterium | reverse complement strand
AGCACAAGGGAAACAGGGTGAAGTGATCTATTTCACCCCAAAGGTTAAGACATTGGGCTCAATTTAAATAAAATGGTGTTAGAAATATTTGGTTCTATTGAATTAGTTGGCAATCTGCAGTAACCTACCCCAAACCCAACTATGAAACACCCGTGCGTTTACATCATGACAAATAAGAATAATACAACCACTTTTCATCCCTGAAGCGACGGAAATAATATGTGCGTTTACATCATGACAAATAAGAATAATACAACCCTGTACTGTGGCGTAACCTCCGACCCAATGGGCAGGATAAGGAAACATAGAACCAATCATTATACAAGCAGTTTCACTGCAAGATACAACTTTCACAAGCTGGTATATTATGAATTTTACGATAGCATGACAAAAGCAATAGCCCCTACTTTTTCCAAGGTTTGGAAGCCTGGAAAAAAGCAAAAAATCCTGTATTATGATTAAAAATCCCCGGTATTGGTAAAACTCCTGCGCAAGGGGGGAGCCGGAAAGCCTGCACTGCCGGATGCCGTGTTATTCTGCACGGTGGCAGGAGTGACCAGCGGAAACTCCCTGCCACCGTCATGCAGATACCGGCATTCGGCAGTGCAGCTTGCAGGCGGACACCGACCCTGCTGTTATACGCTTATTCGCCTTATCCTTATTCGCTAAAATCGCTAAGCGAAAAAGCGAATAAGCGAATAACAGTGGGGGTGCGCCCACAATGTAAATAACCATGAATAAACCATTTGGTATGTTGTTTTTTTTTTTATTTTTGCAGCTTAAATCTGAACAAGTAGTCGCATGAAAGAACTGAACATTTTAGTTTTAGCCAAGCAAGTTCCAGACACCAGAAATGTCGGACAAGATGCCATGAAAGCTGACGGTACCGTTAACAGGGGAGCACTGCCTGCCATTTTCAATCCGGAAGATCTCCATGCCCTTGAGCAGGCCTTAAGACTAAAGGACAATTACGGTGCAACGATTACGCTGTTAACGATGGGACCTCCCCGCGCTGCAGAAATCATTAGGGAAGCCATGTACCGCGGTGCAGATAAAGGCATTTTATTAACAGACCGTGCTTTTGCAGGATCCGACACGCTGGCAACTTCCTATGCCATTTCAATGGCTGCCAAAAAAGTAAATCCGGATATAATCATTGCCGGCAGACAAGCCATTGACGGTGATACAGCACAAGTTGGTCCCCAGGTAGCTGAAAAACTGGGATGGCCCCAGGTTACTTACGCAGAAACCATTGAACAGGTAAAAGATAAACACATCCGGATCAAACGCAGGCTGGAAAACGGCATTGAGATTGTAAACACATCGTTTCCGCTGGTGATCACTGTAACCGGATCAGCTCCCGAATGCAGAACACGCCATGCAAAGCGTACCATAAAATTCAAACATGCCCGCACTGTTTCGGAACTGCAAAGTGAATCCAGAGATTATGAAACCATGTTTCAGCATAAACCGTGGTTGAAAATCCAGGAATGGGATGTTGAGTATGTGGATGCCGATAAAGCACTGCTTGGACTGTCGGGAAGTCCCACGAAAGTAAAGAAAATTGAAAATGTGGTGTTCACTGCCAAAGAGACTAAAAAGATCGAAGGCACCACCACAGAAATCAACGAACTTATTAAGGAAATGATTGAAAACCACACAATTGGGTAAAACGGATATATTATGAACAATGTACTTGTTATCATTGAACTGACCGAACAGGGCAACCCTGCAGATGTTTCTCTTGAACTGCTTACCAAAAGCAAGCATTTGGCAACACAATTGGAAGTTGAATTGGAAGCCCTTGTGATCGGATACAAAATCAAAGGCATTGAAAAACACCTTTTTCCATACGGTGTTGATACTGTTCACATTGCTGACGATAAGCGCCTGAAACATTACCTGACACTGCCTTATACAGAAATTTCGGTTGATCTTATCAAGAAAGAACAACCCCAGATTGCACTGCTGGGAGCAACTACCACAGGACGTGATTTAGGCCCCCGGGTATCCAGTAAATTAAAGTCGGGGCTTACAGCCGATTGTACCGAGCTTACCATTGGCGATCATCATGATAAAAAATCAGACACGGAATACAAAAACCTGTTGTATCAAATACGCCCGGCATTCGGCGGGAACATCATTGCAACCATCATCAACCCCGACAAACGCCCGCAGATAGCAACGGTACGTGAAGGCGTAATGCGAAAAGAAATTCTGGATGCAGCGTATAAAGGGACTGTAAACACCATTGATACGGGTTCATTACTGAATGATACAGATTTTGTTGTTGAGATCATTGAAAGGCATATCGAAGAAAGCAAGATAAACATCAAAACCTCCCCTATTATTGTATCAGGCGGCTATGGCGTTGGCTCAAAAGAAAATTTCAAACTTTTGTTTGAGCTTGCTGATGTGCTTGGTGGCGAAGTGGGTGCATCAAGGGCTGCCGTGGATGCGGGATTTGCCCCCCACGAAAGGCAGGTTGGTCAGACCGGGGTAACTGTCAGGCCAAAATTGTACATTGCATGCGGCATTTCAGGACAGGTACAACACACTGCCGGAATGAAAGAATCCGCCATGGTCATTGCCATCAATAATGACCCGGATGCCCCCATCAATGAGGTGGCTGATTACGTCATTAACGGCGATCTTAATACGATCATTCCCAGAATGATTGAAGCATATCATAAAAATACCAAGTAAACCAACCCGGATAAACAGGGAAGTACGATGGCACGATGGGGCGAGTTGGCGAATTGGCGATGGGGCAAGTTGGCGATGGGGCGAGCGGTGATTGTGTGATGGGATGATTGAGTGATGAGTAGTGAGTAGTGAGTGATGAGGTGGGTAGAAAGCACAATGGCGAAAAAGAACGATAGCACGATGGTGAGAAGATGTGATTGAGAGATAGAGAACACAAAAACCTAAAACACAATAATTGGGTTTTTATTTTTGGATATTTGAACTTTTAATTTTGAATTTTAAATTACTAAAAAAAATTGAACAATGGCTAATTTTTATACCGATAACAAAGATTTACAATTTCATTTGAATCATCCCCTGATGGAAAAAATCGTCAGGCTGAAAGAAAACAATTACAAAGATGCGTCCGAATATGATTATGCTCCAGCAGATTTTGAAGACGCCATGGATTCATACGAGAAAGTGCTTGAGATCATTGGTGATATCAGTGGAAATGTGATTGCAGAAAACGCAGAATCAGTTGACCAGGAAGGGGCTCTTCACAAAGGTGACAGGGTATATTATGCCAAAGGGACACAGGAAAACCATGACAAACTGGCCCAGTCCGGTGTTATTGGGATGTCGCTGCCGCGCAAATACGATGGGCTCAATTTTTCTATGGTTCCTTATGTGATGGCTGCTGAAATAGTCAGCCGTGCCGATGCCGGATTTGCCAACATCTGGGGATTGCAGGATTGCGCTGAAACTATTCACGAATTTGCAGATGAAGAGATAAAACAGGCTTTCCTGCCCCGTTTTAACAAAGGGGAAACAGCTTCTATGGATTTGACCGAACCGGATGCCGGATCTGACCTTCAACGGGTTGCACTCAAAGCCACATACAACGAAGATAACGGCAAATGGTATCTCAATGGTGTAAAACGTTTTATCACCAACGGGGATGCTGAAATTGCCCTGGTGTTGGCCAGGTCAGAAGAAAGTACCCATGACGGACGCGGACTCAGCCTGTTTGTGTATGACAAAAATGATGGTGGTATGAAAGTACGCCGCATTGAAAACAAACTCGGCATCAAAGGCTCCCCTACCTGCGAACTGGTATTTAAAGACGCTCCTGCCAAACTTGTTGGTAACCGCAGGCTGGGACTGATAAAATACGTCATGTCGCTGATGAATGGAGCACGCCTTGGCGTTGCGGCTCAATCCGTCGGCCTTGCCGAAGCAGCGTTGAGAGAAGGTGAAAAATATGCCTCTGAACGTGTGCAATTTGGGAAACCAATCATTGATTTTCCGGCCGTGTACGAAATGCTGGCAAACATGCGGGCAAAAACCCATGCAGCCCGTGCCCTGCTTTATGAAACCACAAGGTTTGTGGATGTGTATAAGAACTACATGTATCTAAGCGCAGAACGGAAGCTGGAACCCGAAGAACGTAAAGAAATGAAAACTTACAACCGGCTTGCAGATGCCTACACTCCCCTGGCTAAATTGTTTGGCAGCGAATATTGCAACGAAATTGCTTATGATGCATTGCAAATTCACGGTGGCGCCGGATACATGAAAGATTTTCCCATTGAACGTTTGTACCGGGATGCCCGCATTACAAACATATACGAAGGCACCACTCAACTGCAGGTAGTTGCCGCCATTCGCGGTGTAACCACTGGGTTATTCACCAAGCAAATGGACGCTTATGCAGCCGAAAACTACCCCGGGCGGTACAACGCTCAGTTGGATGTGCTCAAAGACTTGAAAGATGCGTACGAAAAGGCCTATAAATGGGTTGATGAACAAAACGATAAGATTGAAGATAACAATGATTTCTTTGATTTTCATGCACGCCGACTGGTTGAAATGGCCGGGAACATCATTATGACGTACCTGCTGCTGAAAGATTCCATCCGTGATAATAAATATTACCACCCGGCAAACCTCTTCCTCAATATGGCAAAATCAGAAAATGCCAAACATCTTGACATGATTTATTCAGTAGATTATGAAGAAATGTTGAAATACAAGGCTTAAGGGTGATGGAGTGGTGAGTTGTGAGTAGTGAGTTATGAGATGGGTAGAAAGCACGATGGGGAGATTGTGTGATGGAATAACAAAGAGACGGAGATACAAAATGACGGAGTGACAGAGAGATAGAGAGACGGAGTGATAGAAGGATAGAGAGATGGATTGTAGGTTTTGTTTTGTGTTTATTTGGGCGTGCCCCTTATTTGTTTTTATCCCTTTTACCCACCTTTTCTAAAGTTTCAAACTTTAGAAAAGGTCTCTTGGATTAAAATAGATTAAAAAACAAATAAGGGTCGGTCTCCGGCTTATAGTTGCGTGCAGCTTTGCGGGTGCTGTAAGCTGCAAACAGGAGTTTCGTTCCTCCACTCTGTTGCATCACAGCACCTTACGCATCGCTGCACGCAAGCTGCCAGCCTACGCCCTCACGCGAAGGCACGATATGGAAGATAGAGAGACAAAGAGATTGTGTGATGGAATAACAAAGAGACGGAGATACAAAATGACGGAGTGATAGAGAGATAGAGAGACGGAGTGATAGAAGGATAGAGAGATGGATTGTAGGTTTTGTTTTGTGTTTATTTGGGCGTGCCCCTTATTTGTTTTTATCCCTTTTACCCACCTTTTCTAAAGTTTCAAACTTTAGAAAAGGTCTCTTGGATTAAAATAGATTAAAAAACAAATAAGGGTCGGTCTCCGGCTTATAGTTGCGTGCAGCTTTGCGGGTGCTGTAAGCTGCAAACAGGAGTTTCGTTCCTCCACTCTGTTGCATCACAGCACCTTACGCATCGCTGCACGCAAGCTGCCAGCCTACGCCCTCACGCGAAGGCACGATATGGAAGATAGAGAGACAAAGAGATTGTGTGATGGAATAACAAAGAGACGGAGATACAAAATGACGGAGTGATAGAGAGATAGAAAGATGGGGAGTTGGAGTAGTGAGTGAATATCGAATATCAAATGATAAAGTTGGGGAGATGGGGAGCCAGAGTGATTGTGCACTGTAGGTATGCGATTTATCGCATCCCCATCAAGTGCAACAATCTGTTAGAGTGAAATGGTGTGACGAAAAGATGGCAATAAAGCATACTATCGTACTAGT
>JAYENB010000016.1:0-27285 GCA_034721855.1 Bacteroidota bacterium | reverse complement strand
ACTATAAACCACTATGTCAGTTTCTGTATTCGGTGGTTCTTCTGTTACAGCAACCGTATAAGCCTGAGTGGTAACGCCATCCTGGGCTGTGATTGTATAAGTTACAGGACTGGAGAAATCATTAACAGTTTCGCCTGAAATCTGAGTTACACCACCAACAGTAGCAGTAGCATAATCAGAAAGTGCAAAATTGGCAACGAGGTTAGTCATATCTGAGCCATATTCCACTTCAACATCAACAGTATTAGCAATGGTGTCAACATCTCCCGGGCCGGTAGCTTCTTCAAAACTGAAGTTCATAATTTCAGCTTCAGTACTTGGGGGTGCTTTAGTAACCGTTACTTCATAACCTTTGGTGGTAACCCCATCCTGAGCTGTGATTGTGTATGTTACGGGATTTGTGAAATCATTAGCCGTCAATCCTGATTGTTGTTCTGTGGCACCCACAGTAGCTGTAGCGCCATAAGATAAATTATAGGTAGCAACAAGGTCTGTAAGATCAGCGGCATATTCCACTTCAATGTCCACAGTTTGTGCTCCCTGGTCTATAACGATTGGTGTTCCACTATGCTGTGGGAAAGTATAAGTAAGGATGTTAGCCTGTGTTTGTTCTGGCTCATTCATTGAATTCAGGCGAATGCCAACACCTCCACGAGACCAGTTTGAAATGGTGTACCATTCTCCTGCGTTAGCTCCTTCATTCATGTACCATGAAGTACCCCAAGCACTGGCGGGCACAGTTCCATCGTAACCTACCATAAGTTCATTTTCACCATTGTAAAAGAACTCAACGGCAGCTTTTACATTGAAAGAACCTTCTTCCAATACTACCGGAACTGCAGCAGGAAATTCCAAGTCTATCCATTTACCAATAGAATCTTCAGTGATATTAATTAGTGAGGTTGTCATCAGGTCATTCCATTGTTCAAGGTCAGCATCATATTGTAAAATGTGACCAACAAGACTGGTTCCAGGATCTGTATTTGATGCAATGTAAACAGACATTGAGGTAATATCATTAGATTCATCAAGGAACAAATAATCTGTACCCATCATATCACCATCAGTACCACCATCTAACCATGCACTTGGGCCGGTATATGAAGTCATGTTACCTAAATCACGGGCAAAGGCTTCTTCAGTAACAATAAAGAACGTTGTGTCCGCATTGTTATCCGGATTTTCATCCCCATCAATATTGATGTTATAGATGACGGTATATTTACCAACTGTGGGAGTAGCGGGTTTAAATTCGGGAGCAATCAAATCAATGGTATCTTTTTCTGTAACAGAAAGGAGGTCACCAAAAGCTGATTCATTATAAACTTCATTTCCGGTTGGATCCAATACCTGTACCTGTAATTCAGGTGTGTTATCCAGGTTACCACCGTTTTCTACTTTGGCGTTGAATACCATTGCAGCGGTGTCACTATTGAATTGATTGATAGGAATCATACCATAGTGTGAAGAAATATGGAACCAATCTTCCTGTCCTGCAACGGTATAATCTATATATTCAAAGAAATTCATATATATACCCTGGAGTTTCATGTCAACATCAAAGTTGTCAACGATTTTGATGTCATCAATTTCCCAGCCGTATCCATATCCGCCTATACCAGCTTGAGTGGTTTGCCAGCGGAAACGCAGTGAAACATCACTCTCGTTTGCAATGTAATCGGTAAGGATAATTTCATAAAAAGTATCACCGTATGCATTTCCTTCCACACCATCATTCAAAAGAATCTCTTCTGTAAAGGTAGCTCCACCGTCAAGGCTAATATCCAAATAAGAATAAGCTGCGTTGAGGTGTTTGTAGTTTTGATAAAACGTTAATTTCGGGTTATCAATGTTTGTGAGATCAATGTCATCAAACTGTACCCAAGCGTTTTTGATTTCTTCAGTGCTTGTCAGCAGATCTGTGATTCCATCAATCCAGGCAAAATTGCCACCGGATTCGGAATATTCACCCAGGTCTCTGTGCCCCATATACAACCACATAGAACTTACCATGGTTCCACATGGTAACCAATCATCATTGAAATCCACACAATTTTCATAATCTAAGCCTGTAATGACAGTATCACTAACAACCCAGTCTGACTCACCTTCATCATGGGCAATTGTCCATACTGCCGGGTCCTCTTCGAATGTGACTTCCCACGCTACGTATGGATCCACTTTTAATGTGTTTTCTTCTTTTTGTACTTTTTCAAATTTCTGTTTGTCTTTTGTTGGGGCATGTACTCCAACTACCTGCGCAAAAGCAAAAGACACAAGTACAACAAAAGCTGTTAACAAAGTAAATTTCTTCATAATATTAATTTTTAGTTAAACGTTTAATTTTTCTACAAATTGAGCTACAAATATAGGTATTTTAATTAAAACAAAAAAAAAAAATCAAAAATTAATATCTAAAAAAAAAGCATCACATTATTTTGTTTGAATGTTTTTCGCAGATTTTATCAAAGTGTAGAGTTTGTAGTACTTAAGAAGGGTTGAAGTGGCAGATAATCTGGCAATCATATACCCTTCATATCCATCCAAAAAACCAGCTTTTAAAAAATACATGGAGAAAAACTTGAATGCAGCTGCAAAATATCGTTTAAAAAACCCGCTTTTTTTGTTCCGTTTATACAGTTCGTTGGCTTTAATGCCTGAAAAATAATCAATCTGCTTGATGTGGTCCGAAACGGTATAGTAAGAATAATGTAATATATCGGCTTTTATGTGTTTTACATTGCCGGTTTCAACTACATACTTATCGTGCGGATTTATGCCTTTCCATGCACCACAACGCCTGTCAAAAAGGCGAATTTTGATGTCAGGATACCACCCGCCGTGTTTTATCCACCGCCCACAATAATTGGTCATTCTGTTGAAACTGAAGGCATCGTGTTGCCAGTCTCTTTTTATCTGTATAATTTGATTTTGCAAATCCCCTGACAGAACTTCATCTGCATCAAGTGATAAAATATGGGGAAAAGCAGCCTGGCTGTTGGCATAATTTTTTTGTTCAATATGCCCTTCGAATTTGTGTGTTATCACTTTGGCACCATAGGATTCAGCGATTTTTACGGTGTTATCTTCCGAATATGAATCCACTACCACTATTTCATCAGCCACATCCTTTACAGAGTTCAGGCACCGTCCGATGTTTTTTTCCTCGTTAAAGGTGATGATAACTATTGATAATTTTATTTCCATAATAATACCTCATCAGTTAGCCCAAATGATTAATACCAGTTTTTTGAACCATATAAGGCATATAAGTTCATTTAAGGTTTGCTTTATAATCCTTTTTATGGTTTTTATGTTGTTACTCATCTGATAAATTTCTATACAACTCGTTAACATAAGTTCTTTGTCCTTCGTTAAAAATATTGGTCACATTAAAGTTGAGCAATAATCCTTCAGGGGCTTCCAATAGTTTCATGTATGTCATTAATTGAGCTTCATGAATTGATAAAATGCCTTCAATGGCTTTTAGCTCAACAGGTAGAATATCTTCAACAAATAAATCACATCTTAATTCTGCTTCAATCTCAATGCCTTTATAATTTACGGGTATGATTAATTCAGATTGAAAGTTTATATGTCTTAAACTTAATTCATGTTTCAAACATTTATGATATACACTTTCCAGCAATCCGGGGCCTAATGCTTTATGAACTTCAATTGCAGCACCGTTTACTTTGTAAATCAAATCTTTTAAGTAGCTTTTTGTTACCATATTTTATTATTTTTTTGAACCATATAAGGATTATAAAGCCATTTAAGGCTTTCTTATATTTCCTTATATGCCTTTTATGGTTTATTATTTTTTAACCATTATTTACAAAACCCTTTAATGACTTAGTTACCACAACCCACACCCTACCCTGATGTATAAACCCGCTTAACCCGTGTGGATATGCTTGTTAAAATCTCATAAGGGATAGTTTGCAATGATTCAGCCATATCTTCTATCTTATTTTGTCCGCCGAATATGATCACTTCATTCCCTGGTTTGATGCCGGCGCCGGATACATTCACCATACACATGTCCATGCAAACATCTCCTATGATTGGATACAACTTGTAATTAATTTCTACGTTCCAGTTGCCATTGCCCAGTTTACGGCTTAAACCATCTGCATACCCCACGGGCAAAACAGCAATGTCAGCATCCTCATGTAAAACTCCCGCCCTGTTGTATCCTATTGTCTCTCCTTTTTTCAAACGCTTGACACTAATTACCCGTGTTTTAAATACGGTGGTTTTTTTCAGATCGGGATTGTGTTCAGCACTTATGCCATACAGACCTATTCCTAAGCGTACCATGTCCAGATGCGTTTCCTGGAATCTCAAAATGGCGTTGGTGTTGGCAATGTGCCTGATGCAATCAAGCTTTAACGCTCCGTTCAGCGCTTTATAAATATCATAAAAAGCATCAAGCTGTTGCTTTGTAAAATCATCAAATTTCTGGATGTCACTGCCTGCTAAATGAGAGAACACAGATTTTACTGTAATTTCCGGTGCTTCTTTTAAGATTGATATCAATGATTCAACATCCTTTTCACAAAACCCCAGGCGATGCATTCCCGTGTCAAGCTTAATGTGTATGCCTATGTTGGTAATCCCTGTGTTTCTAATGTGCGCAATCAATGATTTTAACAGGGGAATACTGTAAATTTCCGGTTCAAGTTGATAGTCATACATTAACCCAAAATTTTCCGGCTGCGGGTTCATAACCATGATGGGGATATGTATCCCGGCTTTCCTCAATTCTACACCTTCGTCTGCAATCGCAACCCCCAAATAATCAACCGCCTGGTTTTGAAGGTGCCTACCTATTTCTATAGAGCCACTTCCATAAGAAAACGCCTTGACCATTACCATTAAGCCTGTACGTTTAGAAAGCTTACTTCTGAAATATTTCAAATTGTCGGTAATGGATTCAAGGTCAATTTCCAATACGGTTTGATGTGCTTTAAGCTCTATGCATTTGCTGATTTTTTCGAACTGAAAATCACGGGCTCCTTTTAACAATATACACTGGTCTTTAAATTTCCGCCATGCACCAGAATCAATAAAATCATCTGTGCTGGCAAAAAACTCAGCATTTGAATCAAATTTATCAGCATGTTTCCTTATGTCATGACCTATGCCAATGACTTGGTGGAGATCATCAGTGTTGTTGAGCAGTTCAGATATTTGGGAATATAAACTGGCTTTATCTAAGCCTGTTTGAAGAATATCAGACAATATCAATATTATGGGTTTGTTATTTTGACGCGCGGCAAAATCCAAAGCAATCCTCAAGGCATTGATGTCGGCATTGTAACTGTCATTGATTAATGTGCAATTATTAATGCCTTCTTTTACTTCGAGCCGCATGGCTACCGGTTGTAAATCTATCATCCCGGAAGCTATCTGAGCATCATCCAAACCTGCTTCTTTAAGTAACAATGCGGTGTTTACTGCATTTTCAATTGAAGCTTCATCTGTATAGGGAATGAAAAACGTCAAATCATCTTTTCCCGTCAGCTCAATGGATGTGCCTTTTTTATTTCTATCATAATTTACCCGGTAATTTGCCTGCGTATTATGAAAAGCCCATGTCACTGTTTTTTCCTGGTTTTTTTCAGGGATGTGTTCATAGTAATCAGCTACCACCGGATTATCAAGTCCCAAAATCACTGTATTGGCATTGGCTGTAAGTTCTATTTTTTCTAGCAGCTTTTCAGTTTTATCTCGGAAATTTTCCTGGTGGGCTTCGCCGATGTTTGTGAGTAAAACAATATCAGGCCGTATAACCGGCTCAAGGGAAGACATTTCTCCCGGCAGGGAAATCCCGGCTTCAAAAACGCCAATTTCTGTTGCATCATTTAGCAATGATACGGAAAGCGGAACACCCACCTGCGAATTGTATGATTTTGGGCTGCGGGTAACAAGTTTGTACTTTGACATGACCCGTGTAAACCATTCTTTTACAATGGTTTTTCCATTGCTTCCGGTAATGCCAATCACGGGAATATCAAAACGCTTTCTGTAATCAGCCATTACTTGCTGAAGACACAACACCACATCATCAACCACCAAAAAGGAACAATGTTGGGGTATTTTTGCCGGCAATTTCCGGACAACAAAATTAGAAACACCAGCCTCACACACAACCTCGATAAAATCGTGGCCATCATATTGCAACCCGGGAATGGCAAAAAACACACTTGTTTGAGGTTGAATAATGGTACGGCTGTCTGTCAGGATATTATCACAGGAAGCTGTGCCAATGCCAATCAATTCGCCACCACAAATATTCCGGATATCCTTTATACTATAATTCATCCTGAGTTTTCTTTTTTTAAAGCATCCAAGAAACAACGCCTGCACAAGGGTTCATAAGAATCCGTTTCCCCGAGCAGTACTTTATCTTGAGAAGCAACTTTACGATGAGAAAACTGCGCCAGGTCACCACAACGGATGCAAATAGCATGTACTTTTGTTACATCTTCGGCTATGGCAAATAATTCCGGCATTGGACCAAACGGGCGACCTTTAAAATCCATATCCAAGCCCGCTACAATGACACGTATTCCTTTTTCTGTTAGCTTGGTACAGACCTCCGGCAATCCATCATCAAAAAACTGGGCTTCATCAATGCCAACGACATCAATGTCTTCGCTTAGCAACACAATGTTTGAAGAAGAATTAACCGGGGTGCTATGGATGCTTACTTCGTTGTGAGAAACAACTTCAATTTTTGAATACCGTATATCAACGCTGGGTTTGAATATTTCAATACGCTGACGGGCATATTGGGCCCTGCGCAGGCGACGGATTAATTCTTCAGTTTTGCCCGAAAACATAGAACCGGCAATGACTTCTATCCAGCCAGTGCGCGTATATTTTTTTTCTAAATTTTCGTTAAACATGCCGGGGAATTATAAATTCCGGATTATTTATGTTAATTTTACAAATTTACAAATTATAAAAGATAAAATAGCTTTTTAAGCTTTTAAGATTGTGATTAAGTAATACCCAAATTATCAGTACCTTTGCAAAAACAAGTGATGAATTATCAAAATATTTATTAACATGAAAGTAAATAATGCATTGAAACACTGGGAGAACCTCGGCGCCATTTTAAAGACTTTAGAGAAACAAAAATCGCATAAATTGGATATTGATGCGGCGTTCCATGAAGTAAGGAATATCTATACCTGCCTGTTGGAAGCAGATGAAGCACAAAATACAGATAAGCAAAATGATACCCGTTCAGACGATATTGATTCATCTGAATTTATACAATCAGGAACAAGGCAAAAAGAAATTCAAAAGGAAACATCTTCTACAGCAAAGCCCACTGTCAGTGAAAAAGAAAAGCCAGTGCCTGCCAATGCTGATCCGGTTAAAAAAGAAAAACAAACATCAAAACCAACGCCGGTTAAATCAAACCATTCAGAACAATCCAGCTTGTTTCAGACAGAGGAAAGTTCCAGTAAAACAGGAAAATCGCTGGGAGAAAAATTGGGAGTCAACCGTACTGCTGTTAATGAAACACTTTCAAACAAATCCTCACAGGATGATGTTGCCAGTAAGCTCAAATCCAAGCCTGTAACCGACATAAAAGCAGCCATTGGACTTGGAGACAGATTCTTGTTTATCAAAGAATTGTTTGAAGGCAACGCCGATGAATTCAACAAATGTATCCAGGAACTGAATAACATGAATAATCTTGAAGAGGCCAAATCATACATTGACAAATACAAGTGGGATTTGGAAAAAGATACTGCCAAATACTTTTGGAACATAGTACAAAGGCGGTTTTTATCAGTATAGAGTAACATAAGCATATCATCATGTTTAAACAGTGTATTGTCATACTGTGTTTTCTGATTTCTGCCAGGGGGTTTCTTCCTGCGCAGGATACAGCTTATGTAAATAAGCTTGTAAATGAACTTGCCTCTGAAACTTATTTTGGACGAGGCTATGTGAAAGATGGATGCAACAAAGCTGCTGAATTTTTAAAAAAAGAAATGAAAAACATTGGTCTCCAGCCCTACAATAATGATTATTTTCAGGATTTTTCTTTCTGGGTCAATACCTTTCCTAAAAACATGACGCTTGCAATTGACGGACAGGTGTTTAAGCCTAGTTATGATTATATTATTCACGCTAAAAGTGATGATATGCACGGCACATGGCCATTGATTGAAATTGACAGTGTGAACTTGTCCGATAGCATGGCCTTTGCTGCTTTAAAATCAGAAAATTTTCAGGATAAGGTAGTTTACATGCATGATAAATACATCGGGAATAAACATCTCAAATCACAGATTAACAAAAAAATCAAGCATAATCATCTGAATGCCAAAGCCTACATTTATATTAAAGACCATTATACCAACTGGAATGTTTCAACGCGTCAAAAAGAACATCCGGTAATACAGTTTACACATACATCGTTTCCTGATGATCCTGATTCGGTAAGCATTCACCTTAACAGTAAAATCCGGAACGTGGAAGTTAAAAATGTGATTGGTTATTTGCCGGGGAATGCTGAAAACACATTTGTTTTAACGGCTCATTATGATCATCTGGGAGGCATTGGCGATACTGTCTTTTTTCCGGGAGCCAATGATAATGCCAGTGGTGTAGCAGCATGCCTTGATATTGCGTCTCATTACGCATCACACCCTCATGATTTCAACCTGGTAATTATGTTGTTTGCCGGAGAAGAAGCAGGTTTACTTGGGTCAATGTATGCTGCAGCGAATCCGGTGGTTCCAAATGAGGACATTGATTTTTTGATCAATCTTGATATGGTCGGAACCGGGGAGAAAGGATTTACCATCGTCAATGCTGCTGATATAGCCTATCATGAAGCACGTGAGTTGTTTGACAGTATCAACAAGGATAATAACTACATCAGTGATCTTGCTTATCGTGGCATTGCAGCCAACAGTGATCATTATCCTTTTCATGCCATGGGCGTAAAATCGGTATTTTTTTATGCACGCGGTGGAGAATCATGGTATCATCATGTAAAAGACACCCCTGAAGCGGTAAGCCTTGCAGGTTATTCCGGTTTGTTTAATTTGCTAACAAAATTCATGGAGTCTTATGACCGGTAAACTCACGTTGGTCCCAACCCCTGTCGGTAATCTTCAGGACATGAGTTTCAGGGCTGTTGAAACCCTGAAAAATGCAGATGCTATTTTAGCAGAAAATACGCGCAACAGTAGAATTTTGCTAAAGCATTTTGACATAAAAACAAACTTGATATCTCATCATAAATTCAATGAGCATAAAACCAGTGAAAAACTGGCACAAGCAATGCACAAAGGGGCACATTATGCCCTGATAAGCGATGCAGGTACGCCGGCAATATCAGATCCCGGCTATTTACTGGTCACATATTGCATTAAATATGATGTGACGGTAGAATGTATTCCCGGCCCGACTGCTTTTGTGCCCGCACTGGCTGTGTCAGGATTACCAAACGATAGTTTTGTGTTTGAAGGGTTTTTGCCCCACAAAAAAGGGAGGATGAAACGCATAAAAGCCCTTGAAAATGAACAACGAACCATGGTCTTTTATGAATCGCCTTACCGGGTAATAAAATTGCTTGAACAATTATCAGAAATACTGGGACCAGAAAGGCATGCTTCGGTAAGCCGTGAATTATCAAAAAAGTTTGAAGAAACAAAACGCGGTAGCTTAAGTAAGCTGGCGGCTCATTTTAAAGAACATAAACCACGTGGAGAATTTGTTGTGGTGGTAAGTGGAGAAAAAAAGCATAATATTAACGATAATTTTAAAACACACAGAAAATAAAATGAACACAAAACTTGGTTTTTTGCTTTTAGGAGGAGTATTGATGCTGTTTTCCTGTAAGGATGATAAACAGGAAACTAATTCGGATGTTGAATCTAAACGCATTGCAAGATTAAAAGCCGAGAATCAAAAATTGCAGGAAGTTGCTGAGAAAAAAGATGAATCGCTGAAACAATTTATGCAGGCCTTTAATGATATCAATAAAAACCTACAAATCATAAAACAAAAAGAGGATATTATTTCCATGTCTGCAAGTGAATCTCCACAAGGCATAAGTTCCGAGCAAATACAGGACGATATACTCTTGATATATAGACTGTTACGGGAAAATAAAAAAACAATTAATGAACTGCGAGCGAATCTGGAAAAAGCTGATATGATCAGTGTGGAAATGCAAAAATCCCTGGACATGCTTGCCAAAACAGTGGAGAAAAAAGACAAGGAAATTCAAAAATACCGTATCAGGCTAGAATCCCGAAACAGTGAGCTGGCAAAAGTCTATAAACAAATGGATTCACTGATTGCTGATAACGAGGAAAAAACCAGGATGATCAAAAACCAGAAAGAATTTCTGAATACAGCATATATGGTCATCGGTACAGCAAGCGAATTATATAAAAAAGGCGTGACCAGTAAAACCGGTGGAATCATAGGCCTTGGAACCGTAACAAAATTTGATGATAATTTTGAGCGTGATGTGTTTGAGTCGATTAAAATCAAAGAACACCATGAAATTCCCTTGCATTGTAAACATGCTGTATTGTTGTCAACACACCCTTCTACTTCTTATAAATTTTCGGGCCCGCCGGGACGTATTGACAAACTTCTCATTACACGTCCTGAAAAATTCTGGTCAACATCACGTTATCTTGTTATTGAAATTTCGCCATGAGTCAGAATCATTCTAAAATGTAAAGCGCAAAAAAAAGCGATTCGCTTTATGCAAACCGCTTTCTTGCGCTCCCCCTCTAGGACTTGAACCTAGGACCCCCTGATTAACAGTCAGGTGCTCTAAACCAACTGAGCTAAGGAGGAATATGTTACAAAATCCGAACAAATTATAATTCTTCCGGTTTTGTGGCTGCAAATTTACAGCCATTTATTATTTTTACCAAATAAAATGTAAAAAAAATATTATTTATGTTAAAAATTATTGGAATAGGAAATGCGTTGGTGGACATAATGACCAGCCTCGAAGAAGATGAGTTTTTGGAAATCAATGAGTTGCCCAAAGGAAGTATGCAGCTTGTGGAAGCCGAAAAAAGTGCTGAATTGTTAAAAGCTGCAGCTAAATTAAAAAAACAACAGGTTTCTGGTGGTGCTACTGCCAATACCATACGGAGTCTTGCCAAACTTGGTGTTGAAACTGGTTTCATTGGAAAAGTAGGAAACGATGAACTGGGAAATTTTTACGAAAAAGAACTTACTGATTACGGTGTAAAACCCCGCATGATGCGTGCAGATATCCCTACCGGTACTGCTCTTGCGCTTGTAAGCAAAGATGGGGAACGCACTTTTGCAACACACCTGGGAGCTGCAATATCCCTGATTCCTGAAGACCTCAAAGATGAAGACTTTGAAGATTACAACATCCTGTATCTTGAAGGTTACCTGGTACAAAACCATGATTTACTGACCCGTGCTGCCGAAATTTCTAAGAAAAAGAATTTACAGCTTGCTATTGACCTGGCTTCATACAACATTGTAAGTGCCGAAAAGGAGTTTTTGAAACCATTTATCCGTGATCATGTGGATATCCTTTTTGCAAACGAAGAAGAAGCCGAAAGTTTTTTTCCGGGAAAATCACCTGAAGAAGCTGTTATAGCATTTGCAGAAATGGTTGATACAGCCATTGTTAAAATTGGTCCCAGGGGCGCTTTGATACACCGAGGCGATCAAAAAGTGCTGGTAGAAGGGCGGCCGGCACAATGCCTGGATACAACAGGCGCAGGTGATAATTTTGCTGCCGGATTTCTGTATGGTTTATCCGAAGGACTGGATTTGAAACACGCTGGCGACATTGCCAATTTGCTTGGAGCCAACGTCATTGAAGTAGTGGGAACCAGCATGGATGACGTAAGATGGGGAAGCATCAAAAATGAAATCCGGAAAATTCAGAACAATCCGTGAATTTCAGCATCAATTTTGTTGACAACATTGCGCAAGTCATCGGTTTTGCCAGTGAAATCAGTGTTATCAACATCTATGATGAGTAATTTACCGTCTTCATAGCCGGATATCCAGGCTTCATAGCGTTCATTCAGGCGTTTTAGATAATCCAGGCGTATGCTGTTTTCATATTTTCTGCCACGTTTGGCAATTTGGTCAACGAGGTTTGGCACACTTGATCTCAGGTAAATTAACAGATCAGGCGGATCTACCAGGCTGATCATCAACTTAAAAAGAGACTGATAATTATCAAAATCCCGGGTGGACATAAGCCCCATGCTGTGGAGGTTTGGCGCAAATATGAATGCATCTTCATAAATAGTCCTGTCCTGGATGATGTTTTTGCCGCTTTTGCGTATTTCAAGAATCTGATTGAAGCGGCTGTTGAGAAAAAACACCTGCAGGTTAAACGACCAGCGTTGCATGTTTTCATAAAAATCCGTCAGATAGGGATTGTCATCAACATCTTCGTAATGCGGTTCCCATTTATAATGCTTAGCGAGTAAGCGTGTTAATGTTGTTTTTCCGGATCCTATGTTCCCGGCTACTGCAATATGCATAATACTATTAACTTGATTTCACTTGCCTAAGATACGAAGCTTTTTTTACATTAAAAGCAGAAAATCCATTTAATCTTTCAACAATTTTTGTTTTACCTGTTGATTACTGATATAATACAAGGTGTTTCCGGATAGTGTAAAATCTTTTATATCAGGCAAAGACCCAATAATTATTTCCTCTTTTGTGAGCTTAATATCGTAAGAAAAAATATTATGATTATTCACATAAAAAATATGGTAATCATGACATTCAAATGTGTTTTCAAACTTAAAGGGAAGGCATTTTTCGTAAGCGGCCTGATTGTTAAAAACAACAATGCCTTGATTCGAATAGCCAAGATAAATGTGCCCTGAATGTTCATACATGATCTCAGGGAAACCTGAATATAAATCTATGCTCCCCGATTTAAGATTTTCTTTCCCGTTGTGGTCAATGTGGACAATTTGTTTGTCAAGGTTGTCAAACAACCAGAAACCTCCTGTTGAAGCTTTGCATACTACCGACACATCATAATAATTAAGCTCATTGAGGTTGAACGGATCGGACAGTAAACTCATTTCCTGGTCGAGAAAGACCACCTGGTTAGTATGCGCAGAAAACACAACTATACGCAGGGGATCACTTACATCCACAGTAGTGATTGTTCCGTTTGCCTGCCAATCGTAGGATGAGAGAAGTTCCCAGTTTTGATTGTATTTATGCAAACTATTGTCTCTCAATGCATAAATATTCCCCAAGTGGTCACTCCACAGTTTTTCTGCCCTGATGTTCTCTTTTGTCCCGGGGGAAGCCAACATCAGAAACATCATGATTTTTATAATCATCACCTGTGCCATGTGGTAAAGATAAAAAAAAGCCGGTACATTAATAATGTTACCAGCTTCTTTTTTTGATTTTGCAAGCTAATGCTACGGAGCAATTACTTGTTTTTGTGCATGCCAGATTTGCCATGCATACAGTCTTTGTGCATTGCAGGCTTGTCATGCATGCAATCTTTGTGCATATTCCCACCCATATGGCCTTTGTGCATCTTAGCATCCAAAACGTTTTTTTGTTCTTCTGTCAATACGTCACGGATGTCGATGTGTTTTTCTACACGTTCTTTCGCCATTTGACTGCGTAGGGCACTGATTTCATCAATTTTTGCATTGATGGCGTTTTTGTCCGGATCATCAGCGATCATGAGTTTTCTTTTTTCAGCTTTTTTGATCCCCATATCAGCTTTAAGATCTTTTACTGCCGAAAAATAATCGGCTTTGATCTCATCGATCTGATCTTCCTGGGCTTCCGTTAAATCGGGAATATGATCACAGCTTCCTTTTTCTGCCCCTCTTGGGCCTTCACCTCTTTGTGCATCGGCTGGTGATGCTGCCAACAGCATTGTTGCGATAAAAATACTTGTAAAAATTGCTTTTGTTTTCATAATTATTCCTTATTTTGGTTGTCTGTTAATTTGATGCATTTTCTTTATAAAAGTTTAAAAAAAGAATTATGGAAATTCCAACCATTATTTTATTGCTTGGCATACTGATATTTGCATCCTTTTATTTCAACAGGTTTTTTATCAGCCTGCGGATCCCCAGTGCTTTGTTTTTTGTGGTAACCGGGATTATCCTCGGGCTGTTTGTTGATGTAGAGAGTTACTTTGGCAAATTGGGTGGCACATTTGCAGCCATTACCCTCAATGTGATTATTTACATGGTGGGCAAACGCTTCAATTTTAAGAATATTCACCGTGTGCCGGGAAATTCACTGCTTTTTACGATTTTTAATGTTATTGTCGGCTTGGTGCTGGGAACTGTAGCGGCCCGGTTTATTGCACACATGAGTTGGATTTCATCTCTCTTTCTGGGTTTTGTGCTGAGTGGGACATCTTCTGTTTTGATAGTACCTATAATACAATCCTTGAGATTGAAAGAAAAAAGCCGGAAAATATTGATATATGAATCATTGATCACAGATATCATTTGTTTGATTGGGGGACTCCTGTTTTTTGATTTTATCTGGCAGGAACAAATGGGTAATTTACCCATGGGAGGTTTTGTTGCCAAGTCTGTATTGCTGGGTTTATTAAGTGGCTTTATAGCAGGTGCTCTGTGGATAATGGTTCTTCGAACATTGAAGCATGTGAAAAACACCATGTTTGCCAGCCTTGCATTTATCCTCATTCTATTTGGCATAAGCGAGATTGCAGGCTTTAACGGAGGTTTTGCGGTGCTTGCTTTTGGAATTATGAGTGGAAATATCAATCATCGTCCTTTTAAAAACTGGTTTACCGAAAAACTGACAGAGAAAGCAAGGGAATATGCACAAAATGAGCAAAGCTTTTTTGATGAATTGCTCATGTTGATCCAGGCCTACTTTTTTGTTTATATGGGGATGAAACTGGAATATTACAGCACATGGGTTTTCCTGATAGCTCTTATTCTTGTGGTGATATTTGCATTGATGCGATGGGTAAGTGTGAAAGCATTTTCATCAAAAAACCTCGACTACAAAGAAATGATTATCATGTCCGTTCTGTCACCAAAAGGCATTATCCCTGCTGTGCTTGTGACACTGGCTTATGAAATGGGCGTGGTTGACGGGTTGCAGTTGATGCAATACGGATATGCTGTTATCATCGTAAGTTTAATTGTTGGCTCGGTTCTGATAAGTATTGCCCGCAAAGACCCTGCATATTTTAGCCGGGTAAGTGGAAAGGTGTTGAATTCAGGGAAACAAACAAAAAATGATCATCCGGATACCATTGAAGAAAATTAAAATCCCCGGAGGCGGGTTGCACCTGATTTGTCATTTGTATGCTGACAATTTCCATGTTGCTGTTGTTATTGATACGGGGGCTTCTATATCCGTTTTCCATGAAGAAACCTTTTCTTCTTATTTCACAGAAAGAGACATTAATGAGGATGAAGATGCCTTTTCTTCGGGTATATCAACCATGATTGAAGGACACAGGCTGGGATACATTTCCGGCATTTCCCTTGAAGCCTTACCGTTGAATCATGAACCGGCGGGCTTGATGGACCTTTCTCACATCAAAAACATTTATCAGGAATATTTTGATTTTCAAATTGAAGGTCTTATTGGTTGTGATATGCTTGATAAATACGGGGCTGTGATAGATTTTAAACGTATGAATATAATCTTTCACAAACATTAGTTCTTATTTGTCTTACGATTCTAAAAAATATCAATATATTTGCAAGCCAATTCATAATGTTAGATAATTAAAAGATAAATTAAAATGCGGAATAAAGGTGTAGTACTTACGATTACCATTCTTCTGACCCTGATTGTGGTTTATTACCTCTCGTTTTCCTTTAAAACTTACCAGGTTGAAAAGGATGCCAAAGCATTTGCCGTTGAAAAAGCAGGTAATATGCTGGGAGATACAGTGAATGAAGATGTGAAACCTGATTTGGTTGATTCTTTGAGAACAGCTTATCTTGATTCGATGTCCGGTGAAGTTGTGTATAAGCTTTTTACCGAACACAATTACATGGATTGCAAAACCAAACAAATTAACCTGGGTCTTGACCTTAAAGGGGGGATGAACGTTACGCTTCAGATTGAAGCAAGAGATATCATCAAAGCCTTGTCGAATGACAAGAACAGTCCTGTTCTGAATAAAGCATTAAATGAAGCCGACGAGTTGCAGGAAAAAGGCAATGAAAATTACGTCGCTGATTTCAGGACGGCTTTTGAATCCATTGCTGAAGGTGAAAGCATGGCACCTTTGTTTATTACGCCTCAAAACAAGGAAAGGATTTCCATTTCTTCAACAAATGAAGAAGTAACAGATTACCTAAGCAAAGAGCTGCAGACAGCTTATGACAATGCTTTTCAGATATTGCGCAAGCGTATTGACCACTTTGGTGTTGTCCAGCCAAACATCCAGAGGGATGTGGCTGTAAGTGGGCGGTTTCATATTGAATTGCCGGGAATCAAGGATCCTGAGCGTGTTCGTGACTTGTTGCAGGGCACAGCAAAACTGGAATTTTGGGAAACCTATAATTTCTCTGAAATTTACCAAAGCATGATTCAGGCAAATTCCATCATTGCCCAGATTAAGGGAGTGATTCCTGAAGAAGAACAAGATATAACAGTTAGTAATGATACGCTTACGGAGGAAAGTAAAGAAGAAATCAGTGAAGATACAGTTGCCGAAGAACCGGAGATTAATATTGCAGAGTTTGAAGATGATACTGTAATGCCGGAAACCGGATTGTTGGACGATACTGCCGATGCTACTACCAGTGAAATGGAAGAAGTGGATAAATGGAAAGAAGAAAATCCATTGTTTGCCCTTCTGAACCCTAGTGTCAATCAAAAAGGGGAACCATTGCGCGGCCCGGTTGTAGGTGTTGCTCATTTTAAAGATACTGCCAAAATCAATCAGTATCTACATCTCGATAAAGTACAGGCAATTTTACCCATTGATTTAAAATTCGCCTGGACATTTAAACCGATACAGGATGCTGAAGGCAATGTACAGGAAGGCATTTATCAACTGGTTGCCTTAAAATCCACACGTGATGGTAGTGCTGTTCTTTCAGGTGACGTGGTTGAAAATGCGCGTAAAGAATTTGGTCAAAACCAGGCTTCTGCTGAAGTAAGCATGACAATGACAGGAGAAGGAGCCAAGCGGTGGGCAAAAATCACACGGAATAACATTGACAGGAGTATTGCCATTGTGCTTGACGGTTATGTATATTCTTTCCCAACTGTGCAGAATGAAATCAAAGGCGGCCGTTCTTCAATTACAGGGAATTTTACGGTGCAGGAAGCCGATGACCTTGCCAATGTGCTTAAATCAGGAAAAATGCCTGCCCCTGCAAGAATCATTTCTGAAGAAATTGTTGGCCCGACACTAGGGCAACGTGCTATTGATGCCGGGTTGAAATCCTTTATCATCGCCTTCTTTGTGATATTACTTTATATGGTATTTTATTACAACCGTGCCGGCTGGGTTGCTGACCTTGCTATGGTTGCTAATGTATTTTTCATTCTTGGCGTGCTGGCCTCTTTTGGTGCTGTACTTACCTTGCCGGGTATTGCAGGGATTGTGCTTACCATCGGGATGTCGGTGGATGCCAATGTGCTGATATACGAGCGAATACGGGAAGAACTTACTGCCGGAAAAGGCCTTAAGCTTGCAGTCAAAGATGGGTATAAAAATGCCTATTCAGCCATTCTTGATGCCAACATTACCACTTTGCTTACGGCCATCATTTTGTACAGATTTGGTGTAGGACCTATCCAGGGTTTTGCCACCACATTGATGATCGGTATTATTTCATCCCTGTTCTCCGCGATATTTATCACCCGCCTGGTATTTTCTTCCATGCTGGATAAAGATAAAAATGTCACGTTTGACACCAGGCTTACCCGCAATGCATTCAAAGGGCTTAAGATTAAATTCCTCGAAAAACGTAAAACAGCATATATAATTTCCGGAGCATTTATTATTATCGCAGTTATTTCCCTGTTTAGCAGAGGGCTTAATCCGGGTATTGATTTCACAGGTGGACGTACGTATATCGTGCAATTTGATAAAGATGTCGTTCCTCAGGATCTGGCTACTGACCTTGAAAAGTTATTTGACTCGCGGCCAATGGTAAAAACATTTGGAGAAGCAAATCAGGTTAAAATTACCACTCAATATATGATTGATGATAAAACATTGGAAGCGGATGCTATTGTGGATTCATTGCTGCACACCGGACTTAAACCAACAATTGGTGAAAATGTATCTATGGATACATTCCTGAGAAATTACCGGCAGTCGTCACAAAAGGTAGGGCCTTCCATTGCAGATGATATTCTCAGGAAAGCATATATTGCAGTTGCTCTTGCATTGATTGTTATCTTCCTTTATATTTTAATACGTTTCCGGAAATGGCAATATTCGGTTGGAGCCATTGGGGCACTTATGCATGATGTATTGTTTGTCTTGGGAGTTTTCTCATTGTTCTACACCATCATGCCTTTTAGTCTAGAAATAGATCAGGCATTTATCGCTGCCATACTTATGGTGGTGGGATATTCAATCAACGATACGGTAGTTGTATTTGACCGTATCCGTGAGTACATGAAGATATATCCCAAACGGGAAAACAAAAACAATATCAATAATGCACTCAACAGTACTGTATCCCGTACTTTCAGTACATCATTGAGTACTTTCTTTGTGTTGCTTACCATCTTTATTTTTGGCGGCGAAGTAATACGTGGATTTGTGTTTGCATTGCTGATTGGTGTTGTAATCGGTACGTATTCTTCCTTGTTTGTAGCATCCCCCATAGCTTTTGAAATGATGAAAGAAAAAGTAACCCCGAAAAAAGGAAAGAAAAAACGTAAATAAGATATAATCAGATCTGATTAAAAACTTCCGGCAACCTAACCGGGAGTTTTTTTGTTTACCTCAATAATTGTAACTACTCATTGCTAAAATTAAATAAGAATTAACTATTCAGGCACATTTGATTTTCACCGCAAAGACGGAGAGTCACTAAGAAATTGAATAATTTGTTCACATAGACGGTTAACATCGGTTAACACTAATTAAAAACGGTTGCGATATGTATTATTTCTTAAAACATCGACATTTCATAAGTAACCGATTTTAACCATTATTAACAGTTTTTAACCGTTGTTAACCCCGTAGAAATTTTTCAACGGGGTTAACAGTTCTATTTATAAATTTCAAACCTTTGCGACATTTCGACTTTGCGGTGAGGAGCTACTTTTGCTGATACTGATTAGTTATCAATAATTGTTTCTGTAATAGCCAAACCTATTCATCAAATTCAATAAATGTTTCCAGGATTTTTGTTTCAGGTTCAGGAATAAACATAATTTCCATTAACTCGTGCGGTATAAGCACGGTTTCACCTTTCATAATTGTTAAGCTACCTTTATCCCAGGTAAGCTTACCCTTCCCTTCCATACAAAGGATGATGACAAAGGATTCACAATTTGCATAGGATTTTGTCAGGGGCTTAGTCAGGTGCAAAAAATTGGATGTGAAATAAGGACATGATACAATTCTTGCCGGGAAATCTGGGTTTTCAGTGTAATCCGTACGTGCTTTTTTAACAGGGGAATAATCAATCACATCACGGGCAAGTTCAATATGTAGTTCCCTGGATTTTCCATTGCTGTCAACTCTGTCCCAATCATACACCCTATAGGTGATGTCGCTGGTTTGTTGGATTTCTGCAAAAAGTATGCCTGCGCCGGTAGCGTGAATGCGACCGGCAGGAATAAAATACACATCACCGGCTTGCACATCAACAAAATTCAGTATTTCCTGTATATTGCCGTCATTCATGCGGGCAATAAACTCTTCTTTACTGACAGGCCTTTTAAATCCGGATACCAATTGGGCTCCGGGTTCTGCCTGTAAAATATACCACATCTCTGTTTTTCCGTATGCATTGTGCCTTTTTTGGGCTGTCTCATCATCCGGATGTACTTGTACAGACAAGTTGTCGTTGGCATCAATAAATTTGACAAGCAGGGGAAATTCATTTCCATATTTTTCATACACCTTAGGCCCCACAATATCTCCCATGTAAATTTCCACGAGCTCTTGTAAGCTATTGCCTCGTAAAAACCCGTTGTTCAAAATGGAAACATTTTCCTTAACAGCGCTAATTTCCCAGGATTCTCCTGCCATATCAGGAGCTTCCTTTTTGTTCAGGGTATTTTTTAACTTATCACCACCCCATATTTTTGTTTTATAAATGGGCTGAAATTTCATCGGATAAAGAGGTTCTTCCTGCATTTTTTAGAGATTATTTTATAAATTTACGATCAGAAATAATAATGAATCAAAATTATAAAATCAAATTATAAAAACAAAGTATGTTAATTATTGGTATAGCAGGCGGAACCGGCTCAGGAAAAACAACCGTGGTAACAAAAATTAGTGAGAACATCCCCGACGGAGAAATTGCATTGTTGCCCCAGGATTCATATTATAAAGACAACAGTCACCTGCCATTAAAAGAACGACGCAAAATAAACTTTGACCACCCCAATTCCATAGAATGGGAATTGTTAAAAACACATGTGTCTGATTTAAAAAACGGGAAAACTGTGGGACAACCAATTTATTCCTACCTGACCTGCACAAGGGCTGATGAGACCATTAAAGTCCTTCCTCAAAAAGTCATCATCATTGAAGGAATTTTGTGTTTGGCCGATGAGGAACTCCGTGAAATGATGGATTTGAAAGTATTTGTGGATGCGGATGCTGATGACAGGTTGATACGAGTTATAAACAGGGACATTGTGGAACGTGGCAGGTCAATAAATACCGTGCTGGAACGGTATGAAAAAACAGTAAAACCCTCTCATTTACAGTTTATTGAACCCACTAAAAAATACGCAGATATCATTGTTCCCCAGGGGGGTAAAAATAAGATAGCCATTAACATTCTCACCCATTTTATATGCAGAAACCTAAACACTTGATATTATGAATAATATTCCATTAAGCAACATTGTGTTTTTTGATATTGAAACCGTGCCGGTTACTTCATCATTTGATGAATTGCCTGAAAACATGCAAAAATTGTGGGACAAAAAATCCACGTATTTCCGCAAAGAAGAAGAAACCGCAGATGATGTGTATCAGCGGGCAGGCATATACGCAGAATTTGGAAAAATTGTGTGCATTTCTGTTGGCCATATCAGCATGAAAGAAAATAAGCGCATTTTTCGCTGTAAGTCTTATTATGGTGATAATGAAGCTGAATTGTTGCAGCATTTTGCTGATATGATTAACCAGTTTTGCCGCAGCGGGGAAAAATTCCTGTGCGGGCACAACAGCTCGGAGTTTGATGTGCCGTATGTCTCTCGTCGCATGCTTGTCAACCGCGTTCCCCTGCCTGACCTTTTTGACCTGGCCGGGAAAAAACCATGGGAAGTGAAACATCTCGATACCATGAACCTGTGGAAATTCGGCGATTACAAACATTTTACTTCGCTGGATTTGCTGACCAATATTTTTGGTATTCCCACCCCCAAGGATGATATTGATGGCTCAGAAGTGGCCGGAGTGTATTACAAAGACAAAGACATCAAACGCATTGCTGCTTACTGTGAAAAAGATGTGCTTGCAGTAGCCCAGTTGTATCTGCGTTTTCAGTACCAGGATTTAATCAGCCCGGACAATGTGGAGTTTTCGGTATGATGTTAACATCGTGTTATGAATCCTGTATGGGAAAATTAGTAGTTAACTGTATTGGTAACTATTCAGTCGCAAAAATTTGTTACCGCCGAGACGCAGAGAAAAGAAAATAAAATGATTTTGATCGCTTATCAAAAATTATATTTGAGATTGTATTACAGGAATGAGTACCTGTTTAACAGCGACCTGAAGGTCGGGGGATACGCATCTATAAGAGAAAACATAGGCTCAACCCTGATTTTTTAAAATTTTAAACTTTGCGTCGCTGCGTCTTTGCGGTGAGTAGTAAATTTTATTGGATTCCGATGAAAAAGTTTTTCAATATATTGTTTTATGTATCAATCCTGGTGTTTGTTATTTACCTGACACAGATTGATTACATCAGCCTGTCAAACATCGGGTTCAACTTATACTATTTAATTGGAGCCATCTTGTTGTTGTGGGCAGGATTTTATGTTTCTACACAAAGCTGGGGATATGCCTTGCGGATACATAATATTCACATAAGCCGGCGAACGGCTTTGGTTTCACACGGATTATCAGTTTTTGCCAAATACATTCCCGGGAAAGTATGGGTTATTCTGGGACGGGCAAGCTATGTTGCAAAAGATAAAACCATTTCTGCAAAAGACAGTTCAATAGTTTCTTTGAAAGAGCAACTTATTTACATTTTATGGGGATTAATCATCAGTTTTTTTCCACTGCTGAAATTAGAAAATGCCTGGTATATCCCTTTACTGGTCTTTTTAACTATGGTATTCATTGCCCTGTTTTTATTTTTAAAACCCCTTCATAATCTTATAAGCCGTTTGGTTTTACGCTGGTTTAAAAAGGAGTTGAGTATCCCCTTGCTCTCTGTGAGAAGGGCATTGCAAATCAGTAGATACATCATTGTTTACTGGATTTTATGGATTGCCGGATTCTACTTATTGCTACTGGCTTTTGATATTCCCAGACCCCTGGAAGCTGCTTTTATTTTTCCTGTTAGTGTAGTTTATGGTGTATTGGCCATTATATTTCCGGGAGGCATCGGGGTACGCGAAGGCATCATTGTGAGTTTACTTACCCTTATGGGATGCGATCCGATGACAGCCACTACTTTTTCGGTGGTATCAAGGTTGTGGTTTATAACGGGGGAGATTTTTATATTTCTCGCAGCACTTTTCAGAAAGCACAAAACCAATTTTTACTTATAAAGCCGCTCATTATCCTGAATATCCATCCACATGGCAAACAACAAAGACTGAAAAGAACTAATAAATAAAAATATAAATGCCAGAACTGTTACCGGATTAACTGATATTCTCAAGAATATAGCATAATTAATAATTTTTACAGCAAACGGAATTGAAACAATGAACAGGAGGAAAGCAATGATATAAAGTAAAAACAAAGGATGAAAACTTTTAATAAGGTATTTTTGCCACAAACGTTTAAAGAAAGATCGCAACAGCAGATAAGATATTTTAGGGATAACTTTTCGTATCTTCATTTTACTTTGTTCGCCTATACGATATACTGGTTTAATAGGAATTTCACGAACAGTACATGAAACAATGTTGAGTTTGACCAGCATATCATTCGGCATGCCATATTTGGGATAAATTTTATACAATTCAATAGAATTAAGTGCTTCTAAAGAAATTGCTGTATAACCCGTCTGAGTATCTGAAACACGCCAATAACCTGAAGCAATTTTTGTAAGAATAGAAAGCACAGAATTACCAAAAAATCTTCTTTTGGGCATAACATTTCTTGCTGATTGATGAATCAGCCTGTTCCCTTTAACATAATCTACGCTTTCATCAACCACAGGCATACAAATTGATTCCAATTCAGAAGGATCCATTTGTCCATCTCCGGCCATAACAGCAGTACAATCAATTTGCATATCCTTACACCATTTATAACCTGTAGCAATAGCAGCACCAACACCTCCATTATCAAGGTGATTTATCAAAATAATACGATCTGAATCGGATGTTTCATTGAAAATTTCGTGACTGGTAAAGTAAACTTTTTCCCTTTCCGCCATTTCTGTTATAAGTACATCTGCTTCATTGTAACGATTTCGTTCTGGTTTTAGAGGCCGAATCCGGCTATTGGAATAATTATGTTTATCCTTATTTATAGCTTGTTTTACAATTTCAGCGGTTTTATCTTTTGATTTATCATTTACAATAACAATACGATCAACAAAATCAGGCATAGTCTCAATTACCATTTCGATCTGTTTTTCCTCGTTGTATGCAGGGACAACTACTGCTATGGTTTTGTTTTTTATCATGATATGATGTTATAAATATTCTTTGTATATCTACAAAAGTATAATATATTTCACTTAATCCAATAATATCTATCCATTACTTGATACCTGCCTTGATGTGATCGGTATTTCAAAATTTAATGAGTTTATTAATGCTTGATCTGTTTTCATGTATTATTTTTATAATGTAATATCCTGGAGACAGTTTGGATAAATCAATCCTATTTTGTGGGGATTTTAGCTTGTTTTTATACACTATGGTTCCAGTCTGAGAATAGATTATACACGATATTGGCGTGATCATCTGGGATGTCAATTCTATATTTAACATGTTTTTGTTTCCCAGTGGGTTAGGATAAATCTCGATTCCCTCTTCTTGATCGCCCTTGGCATACAAATTATCCACATCATTACTTTCAAGCGTGCCCAAACAATTTAATTCTCCTGTAAGGCATATAAGGTCATAACTTATTTCAGGTCCATCCTGTTCATTGATAACAATGAAATTATCCCCCACTTCATTACCCATTCCTGTAGCAATAAAAGTAATGTTGTCATATGTATCATACATAACATTATCAGCCCCTGATGTAGCCCCAATATCACCGGCAAACATCACTACTTCATTATCCAATTCACTGAACAAAGGTTCTATTTCGCTCCAGAAATTAATGGTATCTGCTCTTCCTTCCAGAGAATTGGGATAAACAACAGAATATTTATTATCAGATTCCCACCATAACAACTGATGAAAAAAAACGAATATTTTTTCTACATTATTTGCGTTGTTGTCAAGGGTGTTGATTAAGAAACTTTTTTGATCTGCTGATATGTTCCAATTGTCAATATTCGGATCCAAAACAATAAAAAGATCATTACTGAAAATAAATTCATAATAAGTGTCTCCGTATCTTTCTTCAAAAAGCGGCCGATCATACATGTCATGATTGCCAACCGCAAAGTAAACAGGCAAACCAAGTGAATCAATATCATCATCAACATCATCCCAAGCCTCCTCATTAGGATGGAAAACAATATCGCCCAATAAGGTACCAAAAGCAATTTCTGGTAGGCTTTGGATGTACCCAAATTTGTCAACAAATGGAGGATGAAATCCCTCATTATCAACACCTGGAGTACCATAGGTGTGTCCTGCAACAAAAAAAGAATAGGTTGAATCTGTGCCCTGGCCTCGTGCAAAACCAAGGCTTAAAATCAGTAAAGATATAATCCAGTATATTTTCATCATGTATAATGATAATTAAAAAACTCTAATTGAAATATAAAGATAGTACTTTTCCGGCTCATTTCAAAATGATTGTTTTATCATTTTTTATTTAAGCTCAAATCAGCATTTATATTGCATTTGATAAGAGTCCGGTGTTTTGCATCTAAATAAAATAATCGTACTTTTGTGTTTGTATTACCATATTTTATGATGAGAAAAAACCTGAAATATTTGATGTGGTTATGTATTGGTGCAGCCTTGGTTTTTAGCTTATTATACCTACATAACAAATTCAGTTCCCGGCTGAGTGACACAGGGGAAACAATAGACCTGTTCATGGGATTTGAAGCGGAAGAAGAACCTTCCGGGGCATATGGCATAAAATTCAGGGAATTTGATGAAAAACACATCACATCAGAAAAAGCATGTCAGGGTAAACGGAGTTTGTTTATTTCTCAAAACAGAAAATTCCAGAACCTTGCTAAAATATCGAAACTCAGGACAGACCAATATTTTCGGATTAATATAAAATGCAATGTTGAGGCTAATCCCATTCTGGTTGCACAAGCCGGAGAGGAATTGTATGAAGTGTCAAAAACAATTTCACAGTCTGGTAATTGGAAAACGATAAGAACAGACTTTTTTATTCCCCCGAATTTAAAAAATGAAGATGTCGGTATTTATATCTGGAATAAGTTAGAGCAGGATGTATGGATTGACTCCCTTGCAATTCATAGTTCCCCCCAAAAAATATATCCTGAATTTGACAGTTTGCCTTTTATTCATTTGATGATCAATGATGAACCGCTGTATAAATTAAAAGATTTTCGGAAACGTGCTTATGAAGCAGGCACCATATTACCTGAATGTAAAAAGGAGTTATCAGCATTGATAAATACAGGGGGGAAGTTAAATAACATCAGTATTCGGCTGAAAGGGGACTGGCTTGATCACCTAAAAGGAGATAAATGGTCGTTCCGGATTGAAATGAATGATGACTCCTGGAAAGGCATGCGCGAATTTTCAATCCAATCACCCCATACCAGGGATTTTCTCCGGGAGTGGTTTCTGCATCAAATAGCACTTGATGAAGGCTTGCTTGCACCACGATATGGTTTTGTTGGTGTGTATCTGAACGAAAACTCCAAAGGGATATATGCTTACGAAGAACATTTTGAAAAACAAATTGTAGAGTCTGCTTCCCACAGAGAGGGGCCTATACTGAAAATGGATGAATCTGAATTCTGGGAGAATGTAAATCAGAAGATCCCCGGCGATCATACATTTGAAACATGTGAGATCAGAGCATTCGGGGAAAACAAGATAAGAAAGTCGCCTTCACTATGGCAATATTTTGATCTTGCCCAAAATCTGATTAACCATTATCGGTGGCTTTCTGCCCCTGCCAATGAAATTTTCGATCTTGATAAAACTGCAAAATCGTTTGCCTTGCTTGATTGCATGTATGCCAAACACGGATTTCGTTGGCATAACCAACGGTTCTACTATAATCCAGTCATTTCAAGACTACAACCAATTATTTTTGATTGTTATGGAGCAGGTGTTACGTTCGATAGTACCAGTAATATTTTTGGACGTGGATTGGCTCTTCCCAAAAAAGCAATATATAAACGAAACAATCACTTGTTTAAAGATAGACTTTTCAGAGAAGCCTATTTTGATGCAGTCAGAAAATACAGCGACCCGGCATTTCTCAATAAATACCTTGATAAATATGAAGGGGAGATTAAGAAATATGAACGCATGATACAAGAAGAATTCCCCTATTATTCATTTGACGTTGAGGTTTTTAGAAAACGTTCTAAACAAATCAGAGATAGCCTGGATGATTTTATTGATTGTTTTGATTCAACAGAACTGCCTGAGGCTTATGCAAAACTGGGGGTAGATTTTCCGGGGCCATCTGTCAATAAAACTGATAATGTGAATGTACAACATTGTGTAAATGTTTTTGCAGGGAATATGGATTCTGTTTCCATATACCTTATCACTGATAGCACACTCATTTTTACAGGT
>JAYENB010000015.1:0-27431 GCA_034721855.1 Bacteroidota bacterium | reverse complement strand
AGTTAACATTTTACACATTGGGATTTGGGTATTGATTAGGTCAATTAGGTCAATTAGGTCAATTAGAAATTATAAAAATGTATAAACTAAGAAATTGATGTTAAATAAATATACTGTGAATGTTTACCTTTTTGGAAAGGATATTTCTCATCAGAATATTTCATATTATGAATCTGTGGCGTTTTATTTTTGCTGCTGAGTAGTAACCAAAAAACCAATATTCATAACGTGAAAAACAAACTTATTTTTGCTTGTCATTTTTTAGATAATGCCTGGCTCTGTATCTTGATAAGAAATAAAAGAAAAATGTAAATACCAAAATTAACATGAGGAAAATACCAAGGATATACCATTGATTTTCACGCATAGCCAGGTATGTAAATAATAATATTATTAAAAAGTTGGCAATGCCCAGAAAAAAACTCGCACGTCGGTGCGATATCTTGAAAGTATCAATAACCAGATGATGTATGTGATTTCTGTCTGCAATAAATGGATTTTTCTTTTTGACCACACGAAGAATAAAGACACGGATGGAATCGTACAAAGGAACACTTAATATCGCGGCTACAATAAAAGGCAAATTTACACTTCTGAAAGGCAGTTTTTTCAAAGTATCAATATCCAGTGCAAGTGCATTAACAGCCATGACACTAAGCATAAAACCGATAACAAAGGCCCCTGTATCACCCATAAATATTTTTTTATCTTGATGTTTTGAAAGGTTGTAATACAAAAACGCAATAAGGCTACCTACCATTACTACGCATGTCAACATCAGGAACACGGATTCCACCAAATAAAAAAGACTACCAAACACAGTAAACATAATAATGCCCATTGTAGCAGCCAGCCCATCAATACCATCAATTAAGTTTATACTGTTGATAACTGAAACAATAATCAACACAATAAGAAGAATTGACAACCAGGGGGAAATACTTTCAATGCCCATGAATCCATGCAAGGAATTTAATTTCCATTGCAAATGCCAAGCTAAAAACAGGGCCGCACCGACTTGTAAAAGAATCTTTGCAAAAGGGCCCAATACAACCAAATCATCTTTTAATCCCCCAAAAAACAGTAAAGAAAGTCCGGGAAGTATCGCAAAAATGAGTTTATTATCATCAAATTCATGCGTAAAATAAAACGATATCATAAGGGTTAAATAAATGGCAATACCAGCCAGGTTTGGTGTTGGTTCACTGTGAGAACTTCTGCCGTTTGGCTTGTCCATTAACCCTTTGTAGCTAACAGCACCGCGAATTTTAGGGATTAAAAACATATTGAAAACCAGTGCTCCAACAAATAACAATACACTATATACTATCAAGTCATTCATATGCTAACTAACAAATTTCAATACATGTTAATATGTAAACATTCACAAAGGTAATAAAAAATTTCCAAAATATCAATGGCTTTTTTTAGTTAAGGGGATTTCTAATAATTCTTTCGCATCAAGATTTTCAGGCAATCACTTGATCAGCCACCTAATAAAGGCAAAAAGCAACCCGGACAAATTCTTTAATGCAAAATAAAATCAGAAAGACTCCCCCTGGCAAAGTTTCTGGATCATTCAGCAAATCGTAACTATTCAGTGCTAAAATTAAAAAACAGACGCGCACAATTTTCACCGCAGACGCTAACCCGTCTGTCCTGCCTGAGGGTAGTCAGGAACCGGCGAGCAGGGAAATTGAAAAAATTGATCACATAGACAGTTAAGAATGGTTGTTTTTGAACCATATAAGGATGAGCACGGTTTAAAAAGTCAAAAAAATGAAAAATGCCACAAAGTCACTAAGACCCCAAGATCCACAAAAGACAGAATTACAATGCTTTAATCTTTGTGATACTTTGTGTCTTCGTGTCTTAGTGGCAAAGCAATGCCTTTTTAGACTGGGCTCAAGGATTATAAGGTCATATAAGTTTTTTCTTATAATTTCTTATATGGTTTAATTATTTTAGGTTAAATACGGTGCGCGATATGTATATTTCTTAAAATAGTAACCGATTTTAACCATTGTTAACCCCGTAGAAATTTTTCAACGGGGTTAACAGTTTAATTTACAAATTTCAAACCTTTGCGACATTGCGACTTTGCGGTGAGGAGCTACTTTTGCTGATACTGATTAGTTACAGGAAATCAAAAACAACAATACATTCCGGTACCGCCCTTCGTCATCCATAAAAATTTAGTTTTACAGTAACTAACTGATAATTTTTCAAACCCGAACACAAGCAGTTTGAGTTAGCGAGTGAGTGAAGAGAGGTAAAAACAGTTAGAGTGTGAGTTTCTCGCTTGTATGCTCGAAACTCACACTCTAACCTGCTTTGTGGAGCTGCCGGGGGTCGAACCCGGGTCCAAACAAGAAACAGATAAACTTTCTACATGCTTAGCTTGTTTTCGTTTGTCGGGATGTGAACGGGAACAAGCACCCTGGGCACATCCTTAGTTCCTTAAATGTCTCTATTTTCGCGAAACACAAAAACAGATAGCCTGAAATTTTCTGCACTCCCTGATCGGTCGGAATCAGGCTAGTCCTTCCGGGGAATGTCTCGTCGCAGCACCTTGTGCCGCAACTAAGCATAACTTACTGTGATTCGGTTACGCAGCGAGAGCGTAGTTATCTGCGCCATTTAAAAAGTGTGTGAACAGTTGATGACGGGCTTACCACCTGGCCCGGCATGCTTACTTAACCATTTACCTTGCTGTCAAAACCATTTCAGCCCCGGTAAATGGGGATATTGATTACTTATGTTGCAAAAATGATGCTAAACTTTCAATTTATGAAAAAAATCCGCAGAAAATCCAGGTTTCTGTGATAATAGAAATTATTCAGATAGGAAACCCATGCCTGCATTGTATTCAAAAATGACGTCAAAGGTTTCAGGGGATTCATCTTCATGCCATCTGTCCCGAATAACGATATAATAATCCATACCTGCCTCAACCACATCATACGTTATTGGAAGTTCATTCACTCCCTGCAATTCTTTCAGTTCATTCTCGTCTTCATTCAGTTTATAAATACCGGCAGACACATTGACATCTTCCATTTTACGGGATTTTATTTTCAGTTTTCCCGGTCCTTCAGGTGTAAATTTAAAGATATCTTTATCATCTTTGGGGAAAACAGCAAGGTTGACAGTATCATTACAGGCAACCAGTTTAGCATCAGTAAACGTATTGTTGGGCTCACATGTGTCCATTTCAGGAATAAACTCCGGTTTCCATGTAAACAGCTTTTCAGAAGCGTTTTCGTCCCAGCGGTCACTTACCACGATATAATATTTGCCGGGGTCTGTCAATACCACACTCTGTGGCATCGCATCCAGGTTTTTCAGGTATTCAATTTTTTCCTCACTAAATTCATCGTAAGTGGCAACCGCAACGGCTACTTCCATACCTTCGGGTTTGTCTTTACAAGCCACATGTAAATATCCCTGTTCACTTGTTGTAAACTTAAACCAATCTTTTTCTCCTTTGGGGAATATTGCCGATTTATACGCTTTACCAAGTTCTATATCTTTGGCAGCTTCTACCTCATTGTTAGGCTCATGCTCGTCAAACTCTTCGATAAATTCAAATTTCAGCGTAAATGGTGTTTCACTGGCGTTTTCATCCCATCTGTCAACTACCAATGCGTAACAGGTATCTTTTCCCTCAAAAGCAACTGCAGCAGGCATTTTCAAAAAGTTTGTCAGGAAATTTTCTTTTTCCTCCCCCCATTCTTCATAGGTAGCAAAGCGAACCTGTGCATTAAGTTCATCAGGCACATTTTTAGACACAAGTTTTAAATATCCCTGCCCGGGAATTTCTACTTTATACCAATCCTTGTCCTCTTTGGGATGAATTTTCATTTGAAACTCTGTGCCAGGGGCAATCGAATTGGCTTCATCAATTTTATCATTTGGTTCAACAGATTCATTCTGTTTTTCAGATGAATCAGAACCACAGGAAATACAAGTAATCAACAATCCAAGTAAAAAGAATACGTGTAGTTTTTTCATAATTATTTGGCTTTTATATGGTTAATATTAAAATTTTCTGAAATTTACACATCTTTTTTCATAATAAAAAAATTACGTCATTAATTTTTATTCATCCTTTAATTTATGGTCTATAGTTATGTTACATATCATGCAAAGGATTATGTAAAATCCCAAACATTCATTAATTTTATCGCAAATAAAAACATAAGCTTATGACACAAAAAATAAAAGTTGGTTTAATAAAAGAAACCAAGACACCACCTGACCGGAGGGTAGTTTTATCTCCCGTACAGGTTATGAAAACAAAAGAAAAGTTCCCTCATGTTGACATTGTTGTACAACCCAGTGAACTGAGATGTTACAAGGATGAAGAATATGAAAGGCTGGGAATAACCATGCAGGAGGATTTTTCAGATTGTGATATTCTGATGGGTGTAAAAGAAGTAAAAATATCCACCCTCATACCGGGCAAAAAATACCTGTTTTTCTCCCACACGCACAAAAAGCAGGAATACAACCGTCCTCTCCTGCAAGCACTTGTAAAAAACAACATTCAAATGATAGACCATGAGTGCCTGACTGACGACCATGGTGTACGCCTGGTAGCTTTTGGCCGATGGGCAGGCATAGTAGGTGCTTACAATGGGCTTATTGCCTGGGGAAAACGTTCCGGAGATTATAAACTGATAAGGGCAAAAGATTGTTTTGATATGCAACAAATGCTTGGACAGGTTGAACAGGCAATTTTGCCACCACATTTTAAAATATTAATAACCGGTGGTGGTCGTGTGGCAGGAGGAGCATTGGAAACACTTGAGCCTTTGCATTTACGCAAAGTAAGTCCCGACGAATTCCTGAACGAAACTTTTGATGAGCCGGTGTATTGCCAGATTGATGCTGACAAATACGTTGAACTGAAAGAAGGAGGGTGGAAATCGTTTCCGCACTTTTTTGAACATCCACAGGCATATAAATCCACATTTAAACCATACAGTAAAGTGGCTGACATGTGGATAGCTTGTCATTTCTGGGACCAGAACAGCCCCGTGTTCCTAAAACCTGAGGATTACAGGGAAAAAAATTTCAACATCAAAGTGATTGCTGATGTCAGTTGCGATATAGCAGAACCGATTCCATCCACACTGCGTGCATCAACCATCGCTGTACCATTTTATGGTTATAATCCACAAACAGAACAAGAAAGAAATGCTTTTGATAAACAGAATATAACCGTTATGGCTGTTGATAATTTACCGGGAGAATTACCGCGTGATGCAGCTGAAGATTTTGGAAACACTCTGCTGGAACGTGTATTTCCCTATCTTTTTGATACTGATAATCCGGATAACGATGTTGTGATGCGGGCAAGTATCTGCAAAGATGGAAAACTCACAAAAGACTTTGCATACCTGCAAGCGTTTCTGGACGAAAAGGAATAAACAACCAACATAAGCGTTCAAAGAACATTGAAAGACAAAAGACAAAAGGCAAAAGGCAAAAAAAATAAAGTCAAAATTCAAAACAATATGACCTGGAACTTTTCTATTTGCCAAAAATTACACGAATATTATTGATAAGATACTAACACCTACACCCTAACACCTTATTATGAAGTTCACCTATTTTTCAACGGGGCGAACACTGATTCGTTACTAATACGAAACATTAACCATAACTGAGTAAAACGGTAAAAACAGAGTCATGTTATTGGTTAAGATGTTTAAGTTGTGATATAACACCGGACGGATCATCTGCTTTGAAAACGGCAGAACCGGCAACAGCAGCGTCCATCCCTGCATCTGAGAGTTGTTTTACATTGTCAGGAGATACTCCGCCATCCACTTCTATGATGAGATCCGGATTTTTTTCATTTGCAAGTTGTCTTAGTGTCCGGATTTTATTCATGCTTTCTGGAATAAAACTCTGACCGCCAAATCCGGGATTGACAGACATAATAAGTACCAGGTTTAAATCGGGTAAAATATGCTCAAGTAAATGAACAGGCGTATGCGGATTCAAGGAAACCCCGGCTTTCATGCCTTCATTTTTGATTTCCTGGACACAGCGGTGCAAATGTACAACAGCCTCATAATGCACAGTGAGAATATCTGCCCCTGCTTTTCTAAACGCTTTTACGTATCGCTCAGGTTTTTCAATCATCAAATGCACATCCAAAGGTTTTTTAGCTGCATTTTTTATTTGTGAGATTATGGGAAAGCCAAAGGTGATGTTTGGAACAAACATGCCATCCATAATATCAAGGTGAAACCAGTCAGTTTCACTGTTGTTAAGCATTTCGATCTCAGAACCTAAGGTTAAGAAATCAGCAGACAGTAATGAAGGTGAAACAATCATTTTTTATTTACAAAGAAAAGAAAAATCCCGGAAAGGGGAATTAAGCCTTAACCATTTTTTACCGCGAGACGCTAAGCAATGAAAAAAAAGATGAATTAATTCGCTTATCATGAATGTACGATGGAACGAAAGATAGATGGCACGATATGGAGATGGGAAGAATGCACGACGGCATAATGACATAACAGTTAAAAAATGAGGGGTTTGAAAAAAATTAGGGCACATAAAGAACTAAGCTCAATTTAAATAAAATGGTGTTAGAAATATTTGGTTCTATTGAATTAGTTGGCAGTAGGCAGTAGGCAAAAAGGGAAATGTCTTTTGCCAATTGCCAACTGCTTTATTGCCAACTAATTTGCGATCCAAGTGTAAAATTAACACAAATACTATTCATTTCATTTTGCTTCGTTATTCGATATTCAAATGATAAATATCAATAACTTTGATTAAAATATTTTGCAAATTAACAAAATATTTGAAACAACATTGTAGTTTAATAGAGCCAAGAACTAAAGGGTTATCACTTTACATCTCATGCTCTCGTACTATCATGCAATGGTGTCTTTCCGTCTCGGTGTATAGTTGCCGGGATGTTTCCAGGATTTATTTCAAATATGCTTTCAGGTTTTTATGCCGGGAAGTTTGTTTTAATCTTCTTATACAAGATTCCTTCAGTTGCCTTACCCTTTCCCTGGATAAGCCATAAATCTCACCAATTTCCTCAAGTGAATGCGGGTAATAGCCATTCAATCCGTAAAACATTTTAAGGATTTCGGCTTCCCGTTTATTCAGCACACTCAGGGTTCGGTTTATTTCCCTGCTAAGCGATTCCTGCATTAGCTCATCATCGGGGGGCTCTGTTTCCTCGGAGTGCAATACTTTTTCAAGTGTTCCGTCTTCATCCTCATCACCCATTGGTTTGTCCATAGATAATTGTTTAGCAATGTTGCTAAGGTGCTCTTTCACATCACCAAGGCCTATTTCCATCAATTGGGCAATTTCTTCATCCGAAGGTTCCCTTTGAAATTCTTGTGCCAGTTGATTTTTTGCTGATTTAATTTTCTGGATGGTACCTATTCTGTTTAATGGCAACCGAATCATTCGCCCCTGAACAGCCAGAGCGTGTAAAATTGACTGTCTTATCCACCAGACAGCATAGGAAATAAATTTAAAACCACGGGTTTCATCAAATCGTTGTGCCGCTTTAATCAATCCTACATTTCCTTCATTGACCAAATCTTGTAACCCCAGCCCCTGGTTTTGATATTGTTTAGCCACAGAAACAACAAAACGTAAATTAGCTTTCACAAGCTTATCCAATGCTTTTTTATCCCCGTCTTTGATACGTTTTGCAAGCTCAATCTCCTCCTGAGGCGAAACCATTTCCAGGGTTCCAATTTCTTGCAAATAACGTTCAAATGCCGGTGTATCGCGGTTTGTTATTTGTCTTGTTATTTTTAGTTGTCTCATGGTTCTAAATTATCCTTTTTTTTGCTACCATAATTAAGACGTAAAACCTACAGTTTTGGTTGCCTTAGTTTGATCAAAATTCTACTTCTCTATATGCATAATACAAAAATTGTTAATAAGTTTTTTTGCAGATTAAAAAATGCTTTGTAGATTTGTGCACAAATTAATTAACAACCTTTGGTTTTATTAACAATAACGTTTGCAATTGAAAGTAACATTTCTTCTTTCATAACAACGCATTCAAACAAATATTTCAGAATATTCACCATTTAATTGTTCATTATTCATTAAATAATGAAAATAAAAATTTAACATTCAACACACATGTACGACATTTTAGACTTAAATCAGAAAAAACTTCCTGAATTAAGACTACTTGGAAAAAGGCTCAATGTAAAGCATTACAATTTACTTCGTAAAAAAGATTTGGTATATGCTATACTGGACGCCCAAGCCATTGAGGAGTCACGAAATTCAGAAAAAGACAAAAAGGACAAAAAAGACAAAACAGGAGAACAAAAAGCACGTAAAGCGCCACGGCCAAGAAAAAGATCACAGAAAATAGCATCGGCCGATCCTGAGCACAACCAGCTGAAGTTCAATACTCAGCAAAACAAAGCAAACGCGCCAAAAGAAGCACAAGCATCTGAAAACAAAACAAAAACGGAAGACAACAACCAATCAAAAGATAATAAACACAAAAAACACCGCCGCCACCAACCATCTCAAACAACACACAAAGACCTGGTAACAAAAACAGATTTGCAAAAACAAAAATCTGAATCCAAGCAAAAAGCAGATCCCAAGCAAAAATGGCCTGATTCAGAAAAGGCGAAAGCGGATAATACTCAGAAAAAACAAGAAGTACCACCACCCAAGCCAAGAAAAAAAGAAGCCACAAACCCCCCACCACAACAACAGCACCCACAACCACAACAAAAGCCTAAACCCTACAAGCAAAATCAAGAAAATCAAGAAAAACAACAGAAACAAAATCAAAACAAGCAAAAAGACAACAGAAACAAACGGCAGGAAAACACGCCATTTGATTTCAGCGGCCTGATTACCAGCACGGGGGTTTTAGAAATCATGCCTGATGGTTTTGGTTTCCTGAGATCATCGGATTTCAATTACCTCAGCAGCCCTGATGATATTTATGTTTCCCAGTCTCAGATTAAACTTTTTGGTCTCAAAACCGGCGATACTGTAGAAGGCACAATCAGGCCACCCAAAGAAGGCGAAAAATATTTTCCGCTGATAAAAATCAAAAACATAAACGGCCGCACACCTGATTTTGTAAGAGACCGTATTCCTTTTGATCACCTCACACCAATTTTTCCCAATGAAAAATTTAACATACTTGGAAATGGACAGGACAATCTCAGCACACGCATTGTTGACCTGTTTTCACCCATTGGAAAAGGTCAGCGCGGCTTGATTGTGGCACAACCAAAAACTGGTAAAACCGTGTTGTTACAACAAATGGCCAATGCAATTGCAGCCAATCATCCAGAAGTGTACCTCATGATACTGCTGGTTGACGAACGCCCAGAAGAGGTTACCGATATGGCAAGGAATGTTAATGCTGAAGTCATTTCATCCACATTTGATGAGCCGGCAGAACGTCATGTTAAAGTATCCACCATTGTGCTTGAAAAAGCTAAACGCATGGTAGAAAGTGGTCATGATGTTGTTATCCTACTCGATTCAGTTACCCGGCTGGCACGTGCACACAATACAGTTGCCCCGGCATCCGGCCGTGTACTTTCAGGTGGCGTGGACGCCAATGCATTGCACAAACCAAAACGTTTCTTCGGTGCTGCCCGTAACATTGAAAAAGGCGGTTCATTGACCATCCTGGCAACAGCGCTTACTGAAACAGGCTCCAAAATGGATGACGTTATCTTTGAAGAATTTAAAGGTACCGGTAACATGGAATTGCAGCTTGACAGGAAACTTTCCAACAGAAGAATATACCCTTCACTGGATATTACTGCTTCAAGTACCAGACGCGAAGAATTGTTGCATTCAAAAGAATTGCTTAACAGAATATGGGTATTGCGCAACTTCCTTTCTGACATGAATTCCATTGAAGCCATGACATTCATGCGTCAACGGTTGCCGCAAACAAAATCGAACGAAGAATTCCTGGTAACCATGGATAAACAATAATTTTATTTTAGTTAATAATTTAGAATCATTCAAGATAATTATTCTTGTTAATTCATTTTTGTGATATTTTATTGCTTTTATCCTCATATTACACTCTTATTCAGTTTATTGAGCATAGTTATCCCTTACCATACACAATTGCATATGGTTTATTAGAGTTTATCTTGTTATACCTGTTGCACTATATGGGCAGTCATTATCCTGATATTGTATGCAATTACACTCCATAGTACTTTCGATACAAAGTGTTGCCAGCCCTTCCATGCACAACGGACTAAATTAAATCCTCGTTTTATGCTTGAGCCTGGCTTTTTTTTTTATCACATTCGATACTTGGTTGATGGTTTTTACAAACAAGGTTAATTGCCTAAAGAACAAGTCCTTGCGCTTATTGCCTCTTGTGTTATTTATCTTAAAATCTTCAAAGAGTTTTATCTGCTTCTTTTTTAAAATTATCAATAATTGAGGTTAGGTTATTTACAGGAATGTGTGGATAATTTGAACAGGTTTGTTATTTTTATGGCTTGAACAGTTAAACCATATGAAAACACTCAAAGCAATAATAATAACAGGCATTATATTTCTGCTGTGTTTGTGTGCCGGAATAATAACAGAGAATGCTGCTGAAATTTCTCCTGAAAAACTGATTGATGAGGAACGGATTGAAAACACAATTGAACATCAGGTGGAGCTTGCAAAGGATGTTTTTTCGGACTTAAATGATTTGAATAAAGCTGAGAATCCGCAACACATTTTTCAAAACGTATTGAGCGATCATCGTAATAAACTGAATGAAAGTAATATATCGGTCTATGTGTTTCGGGATTCGGTACTTGCGTTTTGGTCTGACAGGCTCATGCCGGTTCAGTATTCATCCATTCCTGATGGGCCTGAACTTGCAGAAAAATCCAATGGTTATTACATCATGGTTCCCAGCAGGGATGGAGAATACACAAAGCTTGCAGCTATTTTGGTAAAAAGACTCTATGCCTATGAAAATGAAAATTTGCCTCCAGATGTCCCTGATGTGTATGGTATGCCTGATGATGTGGTTATTGATACCATCCCCGGCACCGGCAAAAAAATTCATTATAAGGATAAATATCTTTTCAGTCTCTGTTTTGACGATGCAATGGTGAGACATGATGGGATGTTTTATGCTTCAGTGGTATTGTTTTTTATTGCTTTTATCAGCATGTTGGTTCTATTGGGATTCAGTTACAGGTATTTAATGAACAAATTGCGACATCATAATTGGATGATACTCGCTTTCCTGGCCGACCTTGTGTTGCTTAGGTTTTTGATGTTATACTTTGATTTTCCACGTATTTGGTTGAAAATGGACTTGTTTTCTCCGGTTCATTACGCTGAATCAATGTTATATAATTCACTCGGAGGATTGGTGGTCAATGTTGTGATACTCTTATGTTTTGCCATTATGTTTCACCGGTTTTTCAGGCTTAGTGTTAGAAAATTGAATCTGCTTACCCAGTCTGTTGTATCAGTTGTTGCGTATGCTTTCATGTTTTTTCTGATTTATTTTGGGATTTACCGTATCTATGGCCTCATCATGAATTCCACAGTTCCCCTGGACTTTAGCAACCTGTTGAATCTGAGCTATCTTTCTTTTGTTGCGTTTTTTGTCATCCTTGTCCTGATAGTCTCCTTGTTATTAATCGCTGATCGGATTTTATGCGAAAGCAGGAAAAGCATTGCCCCCAAAGTTTGGATGTATGCGGCTGTCGTTTTTCTGGTTTTTTTGGTCATTATAAACTGGTTCCTGGCTCATGAAGTTTTATCTGTGTTGAGTTTTATCTTTACCGTACTCATGGTTGGTATCCTTTTTTATATCAGGATAATGAGAAAGAGGTTTACTTATTATGTGTGGTTGATTTTGAGTGCAATTATAGCGGTGTTGTTTACCAGTGTGATTAATGATTTTAACCAGAAAAAGGAAAGAGAACAAGCCAGGGTAATGGCCATGAATTTGTCAAATGAAAGGGATGCAGGAGCTGAATATTTTATCAAAGAAATCAACAAGGAAATTTGTGAGGATGATAAACTTATATCTCTGCTTGAACAAGGAGAATACGATGAAGCGCATGATTATTTTTATGCTAATTATATGCGTGGTTATCTGGAGAAATACGATGTGCAGTTGACATTATGTGATTCTAAAGACAGTCTGATTGTTAGTCCCGATGATGAATTAATGCATTGCCATGATTTCTTTAAGGGGATGACAGAAACCTATGGAATAGCATTGCCTGGCACAGATTTTTATTTTTTGGATAACAACAACGTCCGGATTTCTTATCACGGACAAATCCCTGTGAGTGTGACTGATAACCTGGACCCTACAATATTTATCGAACTTGAGAGTAAGCTTCAGGTGGAAGGGCCGGGGTATCCGGAGTTGTTGCTCGACCAGGCTTTAATGCCCGGCAAAACAGGCAATGATGTATCCTATGCAAAATACTATGAGGATATGCTAATCAGTAGTGTTGGTGAGTATGATTATCCAGATGATTTTGTTTATGCACAGTGTCATTCGGATTTTTACAGTTTCGAAGCTGATGATATGTGGCATCTAATATATCATCCTGATGAAGATAATTTTATTGTGGTGAGTCACCCTCTTAAGGGATGGAAAGATTATTCAATTTTTTTTACGTATATTTTCTTTCTCCTTTTTATGATAATGAACCTGGTTTATTTAACGGATTATATCATCAGGCGAAAGGGGTTGGGACTTTTTGGAGGAAGCCTCAAAAACCGGATTCAAACTTACCTTTTATTGATTTTTTCCTTAACGCTTATTGTCATTAGCATTGTTAGCATTTCATTTTATATCCGGAAATACCGTGACAAGCAAAAAGATGCCATAGAAGAAAAAATGCAGTCAGTGCTGGTTGAATTAAATCATAAGCTTGCTGAGGAACAGAGTCTGAATGCTGATATGCAAGATTATTTAAATTATTTGCTGGTCAAGTTTTCCAATGTGTTTTACACAGATATCAATTTATTTGACCTCGATGGTAAACTGCTGGCATCATCAAGGATGGAAATTTACGATAAGGGTTTGGTTGGTCGCCGCATGGAACCAGATGCCTATAACAAAATCAGACAACAGGGTGCAGTGTATTTCGTCCAGAATGAAAAAATAGGGGAGATGGAGTATTTATCTGCATACCTGCCATTTAAAAACATACATGGAAGCACACTGGCTTATATAAATCTGCCATATTTTGCGCGCCAGAGTGACTTTAGCAAGGAGATTTCCAGTTTGACTGTGGCGTTATTGAATGTGTATCTCATTATGTTTGTTTTTACCATTTTGATAGCCCTAATTACATCAAATCAACTGACCCGGCCATTGCGATTGCTACAGGACAGGTTGCGTCTTATGGATATATCAAAACGTAATCGCAAAATCCGGTATGCCGGCGAAGATGAAATCGGTAGCCTGGTAAATGAATACAACAAAAAAGTGGATGAACTTGCTGCCAGTGCTGAAAAATTGGCCAAAAGTGAAAGAGAATATGCATGGAGGGAAATGGCGAAGCAAATTGCCCATGAAATAAAAAATCCACTGACCCCGATGAAACTCAGTGTACAGCACCTTGAAAATGCATACAAAGAAAATGACCCTGATTTTGCCGCCATGTTTGAACGGGTATCGAAAACACTGATTGAACAAATTGACAGCTTGTCTGACATTGCTACCGAATTTAGCAATTTTGCCAGAATACGCCTGAAGCAAAAAGAACGCGTTGATCTGGTTGAAAGAATTTCTCAGATAGAACAGTTGTTTTCCGGTTTGAGTAGTACGCGTATTGTTATAAATAATGAAGTGGATGGCCCGGCATGGATACTTGCCGACAAAGAACAAGTGGTCAGAATGCTGAATAACCTGCTTAAAAACGCACTGCAATCGATTTCGGAAGGTTCTCAGGGCATAATCCGTATCACCTTAGTGGAGAAAGAAGACTATTATCTGCTTAGCATTGCCGATAATGGTATTGGAATACCGGAAGATCTGAGTGAAAAAATATTCAGCCCGAGTTTTACAACAAAAACCTCAGGTATGGGCTTAGGCCTTAGTATTGTGAAAGGCATTGTGGATAATATGAATGGCAGAATTTATTACGAAACGGAAAAAAATAATGGAACGGAGTTTTTCATAGAAATTCCGAAAATGTAACTATTCAGTATCAGCAAAAGTAGCTCCTCACCGCAAAGGCGCAAAGTCACGATTGCACGAAAGCACGAATGTACGAAATGTAAAGTGATAAAACTTTATTTTTTTATGTGTTCTGAATATTTCTCCTTATCATGCCATTACCCCATCGCCAGCTCGCCAACTCGCCCCATCGTGAATTCATGCTGTCGTAACATCGTCACATTACCCTATCGTGCTATCGTCATTTCTCAGCGTCTTAGCGCCTCAGCGATTCCTATTGCATGTGTCTGACTAGTTATGATTCATACACTTTAATTCCGGCATTTAGAAAGTCAATAAAAATATCCGGATTTGTTTCAAACAGCATGGGTTTTTCAGTGAGTATTGCTTCTGTCTGCGGGTTTATCATAATATAAAACGGTTGTGAAATGACGTCAAAATCACGAATCTGCCTGTCCATGTTCATTTTGCCAATGGTCTTTTTTATTTTCCCGTCCACTTCAGAAGTGTACCAAAATTCTTCAGCCAGCTTATAACGTTCATCAACATACAGTTTGGTAATGATGAGTTCATTGTTGAAATATTTTATGACCTCCGGATCGCTCCATACTTCGGCCTGCATTTTCTTGCAATTGCTGCATGAATGACCGGTAAAATACAAAAGAAGAGGCTTTTCCTGTTCGATTGCACATTGGCGGGCCTGTTCGTAATCAAAATAACCATGAATCCCATGGGGATACTCCAGGAAATCACTGTACAAAGGATCGTCGCACAGGATGTCTTCCACTTCGCTTCCCGCCGGTATGTTAGAGCCGGTATTTGTCAGTTCAAATTTTTGTGCGGATGGTGGTGGGAGTATAGAAGAAATAGATGTAAGTTGGGCTCCAAAAAGTCCGGGTACTAAATATACTGCAAAGCTCAGTGATACAATGGCAAGCAGAAGGCGGAAAAAACCAATGTGTTTGATCTCTGTATCATGTGGAAAGCGAATTTTCCCCAGCAGATATGCTCCCAACAAGGTAAATAAAACAATCCAGATGGCAAGATACAGATCCCGGCTAAGGATGTTGAGGTTGTTTGCCTGATCAATGTTCGACAGGAATTTCATCGAAAAGGCCAGTAATATAAAGGCAAAAACCACTTTAACAGAATTCATCCATCCGCCTGATTTGGGCAGCTTTTTCATCCATCCCGGTGATATTGCTAAAATGGTAAATGGCAGGGCAAATCCAAATCCAAAACCGGCCATGCCAATGGTTGGCTCAATCCATGATCCACTTGCAGCGCCTTTAACCAACAATGCACCTACAATAGGTCCTGTACATGAAAAACTGACAATGACCAGCGTGAGTGCCATAAAAAATGAAGCCAGCATCCCGCCTTTATCCACTTGTTGATCTGCTTTGTTTGCAAGCCCTGAAGGCAGAACAATCTCAAATGCTCCAAAAAATGATATGGCGAAAATTATAAAAAGCAGAAAGAAAATGCTGTTGGCTACCCAGGAGGTACTTAGTGTGGTTGTAAGATCAGCACCGGCGCTTGTTAGTGACACAATCAGTCCGATGATAGTGTATAACAACATGATGGAAATGCCAAACACAACAGCTTTTAAAATGGTATTGAGTTTGTTCTGAGTTCCCTGCATGAAAAAACTTACTGTCATGGGGATCATTGGAAATACACATGGTGTTAATACCCCTGCAAGTCCGGCCCCAATGGCAATGAGAACAAAAACAAGCAATCCTTTATTTTTGGAGTTGTTTTCTTTTTTTTCAGGTGTCGGCGCGGTATCATCCTGTGCAATGACAGATGTGTCTTTTTCATGTGTGATTTCTTCATCCACCTGATTATCTGTCTGGTTGATCGTATCGTTTTTATCCGTGGTATCTGCTTTTATATCCTGTTTTTCAGATTCGGCGTTTGTTGCCGATGCAGGTTTTTGTTCAACATCAACAGCGATGTCTTTGAAAACCAGCACACATTGCCCGTCGTCAAAACAAGCCTGCCCGTCAATTTCGCCTTTGATTGTAAAACTATCATTGGTTAGCACCTTGAATTTTTGGGTGTATGTAGCCTTTTTTTCCTGGTATTTTACATCCACTTCAAAAACATCGTCATAAGATTTTATGGGTTCCGGTGATTCCTGGATACCGCCGATAGGTTTATAATTTTGGGATGGTTCAAAATCAAAAACCAATGGCATGGGACCGCCTTCAGCCATGTTGATGGTATATAGATGCCAGTTGCTATCAATGGTAGCATTCATAACCAGGTTGATGTGGTTATTGTCCACTTTTTGTGTTGTAATTTCCCAGTGTACGGGATTTTCCTGTTGTGCGTTTACAGTGACCGCAGACATGAAAAATATCGTCGCCAGCATTATAATTAAACTGAACGAAAACAATGTTCTCATAGCAAAGATTTTATTGATTAAAGTTGTCCTTACAATGAAATTTCGTTACGAAATTTCTTCTTCTTTATTGTTAAAACAATGGTATTCAGTTAAATGATATACTGTTGATGCTACAACTTTTAACTGAATGTTGTATTTTTTTTGCCATCTTTTTTTCAAAGATCTGAATCCTTTTTTTCTGTTAATATAAGCTTCTAAAAAAGGATGTGTTTTTATGACAACCAATTTATGCTTATTTTGTTTAGCAAGGGATTGTAATTTATTTTCAATTTCATCAACGATAAGGATACTTGCCTGTATTTTACCTTTTCCCCGGCAGGTGGGACATGTTTCTTCGGTTTCAATGTGCATTTCCGGTCTTACCCTTTGGCGGGTAATTTGCATGATGCCGAATTTTGAAAGAGGAAGAATGTGATGCTTGGCCCGTTCATCCGACATTACATTTTTCATTTTTTCAAAAAGCTGCTGCCGGTGATTTTGTTCTGCCATATCAATAAAATCAATGCTGATGATTCCACCCATATCCCGTAGCTTGAGTTGCCTGGCAATTTCTTCTGCAGCCGTTAAATTCACTTCCAGTGCGTTGTTTTCCTGATCTTTGGTGTGCTTTTTACTCCCGCTGTTTACATCTATAACATGCATGGCTTCGGTATGTTCAATGATCAGGTATGTGCCATCTTTCATCGAAACATTTTTACCAAAAAGGGTTTTAATTTGTTTTTCAATGCCAAAATATTCAAAGATCGGGGTTTTTCCTTTGAACAGTTTTACATTGTTGGCTTTATCGGGTGCAATTTCCTGGATGTATTTTTTGATGTCAATTAATGTTGCCTCATCGTTGATGATGATCTGTCCGAAGTTTTTCGTAAGAACATCCCTGATCATTACTTCAGTCCGGTTAATTTCTCCAATAATGAGCATTGGAGGTTTTGCTTTTTTGAGTTTTTTTACTCCCTTTTCCCATTTTCCAATAAGAAAACGCAGCTCTTTATCCAGCTCTGCTACCTTTTTGTGTTGTGCTGCAGTGCGGATAATAACGCCATAATTTTTTGGTTTTATGCTTTCAATGAGATGTGTGAGCCTGTTTTTCTCTGCATTAGAGGTGATCTTTTGAGATATGGATACTTTATTGGAAAAAGGCATTAAAACCAGGTTGCGTCCTGCAATGCTGATTTCAGATGCCAGCCTTGGCCCTTTTTGTGAGATGGGTTCTTTTGCAATCTGGACAACAATGTTTTCCCCATTATTCAATACATCAGAGATGCTGCCGTTTTTGTTTATTTCAGGCTCAAATTTTATCCTGTTTGATGGCCGGTTTTTGGCTTTTGGGTTCAGAAGTATCTGATGGAATTTTTTTAGCGAGTTGAAGTTAGGACCAAGATCTAGGTAATGTAGAAATGCGTCTTTATGAAATCCAACATCAACAAAAGCGGCATTCAGGCCGGGCATAATTTTACGTACTTTACCCAGGTAAATGTCTCCAACAGAAAACCTGTGGTCGGTTACTTCTTTTTGAAGTTCAGTCAGCTTTTTGTTTTGCAAAAGAGCAAGACGAATCCCTGATGGAGTTACATCAACAATAAGATCATTATTTCCAGTATTTTTTTTGCTCACAGTAAAATTTTTACTAAATAACCAAAGCTTTAGAAGTTTCCTAAAGCTTTGGTTATTAATATGGAATTAATGATTAGCTTTTCTTATGTCTGTTTTTACGCAAGCGTTTTTTGCGTTTATGAGTAGATATCTTGTGTCTTTTTCTTTTCTTTCCACTTGGCATAATTCGTATGATTTATATGAGATGATTTAATTATTGTTACTAATTAGTGCCTGTCCATAATGTCCGATTTCTTCGTTACGCTCGTATTTATAACAGTCATTTACGAAAGTAAACTCCTTGATTATAAATATTTCGCAAGCCTCGAACTCGAACATTCTGAACGAGACACTGACTGTATTGACACACTCTAATTAGTCATAAAGTTTTCTGTAAATAACGGTTAATAGCGGTTAATATAGGTTAAAATCTGTTACGAATAAATAGTATTTTAAATTATTGTAATAAAATACCACCTATTCGTAAGGAGTATCCTTTTACATAGTAACCGATATTATATTATTAACATTTGTTAACCGTTATTGATAAAAATTAATACAACTGATTGGTTACTAATTGTTTTCTTTCACGTCAGTGACAAAAGTTTTTGACGGTTTGAAAACCGGGATTTTGTGGGCGGGAATGGTAATAGTGGTGTTTTTGCTGATGTTACGTGCGGTTTTTTCAGCCCGTTGTTTAATGATAAAACTGCCAAATCCACGGAGATAAACATTGTTACCATTTACCATGTCTTTTTTTACACTTTTCATGAATTCTTCAACTGTACGTTGAACGATCACTTTTTCAATTCCTGTGTTTTTTGAAATTTCGTTTACGATGTCTGCTTTAGTCATTGTATTTCTCTTTTTAATGTTTGATTAATAATTGACTTTTAAGGGAATGCAAATATAGTATAATTTTTTAATGTGCAAACTTATTTTAAAATTTTTTGTATTTTGATTTACCTTTGCGCCACTATGAATTCATTTGCAAATATTTTAATCGGATGGTACACCGAAAACAAACGTGATCTGCCATGGCGTCAAACGAAGGATCCATATAAAATATGGTTGTCTGAGATCATCCTTCAACAAACGCAGATATCAATGGGATTACATTACTATAACCGGATACTTAAGCGTTATCCCGATGTTGAAAGCCTTGCCCGTGCCGACAAAAATGAATTTCTTAAATTGTGGCAGGGGCTGGGCTACTACAGGCGAGCCGAAAATATGTTGCAAGCTGCCGATTATGTTGTAAAACATTGCCATGGAAAAATGCCTGAAAGTTATTATTTGTTACTGAAGATTAAAGGAGTAGGTGAATATACAGCGGCTGCCATTGCTTCCTTTGCATTTAATCTGCCTGTTCCTGTGATTGATGGCAATGTTAACCGGGTGATCTCGCGCTTATTTGATGTCTCCGCATTGTTTGGTAGCAAAGCTTTCGATGTGGAAATCAAAGCTGGAATCAACGCTGTATTTGATGATAAACATCCGGCAACATTTAACCAGGCCATCATGGAATTTGGTGCCTTGCAATGCAAAAAAATTCCTTTGTGTGAGGATTGCCCGTTGAAAGAGAAATGTCTGGCTTTTGATAATAATGTGCAGAAAATAAGACCAGTCAAACACAAAAGCAAATCAAAAATACCCCGCCATTTTTATTATGCAATAATCATGGAAGAAGGGAAAATAGCTTTAACAAGGCGTGATAATGCTGACATATGGCGTTCCCTGTATGAATTCCCACTGGTAGAATTACCTTCAAACGCATCTGATAAAGAGATATTGGATGCCGTAAATCATAAATACGGCCTTGGCTTATTATCCCTGTTGCCACTTAGCAGTTATCCTGCTCATATTTTGTCTCATCAGGAGATATATGCACATGTATTTCTGGCTTCCGGGAAAATCGGATCAGAAATCAACAAGATAAAGGTATCTGAATTATACACTTACCCGGTACATCGTTTGATGGATAAAATAATAAAAAGCCAGTCAGTAAAATCAGTTATTTTCCACGACTCTTAAGGACAGTAATGATGGTATATATCAATATTTTGAAATCAACAGCCAACGAAATGTTCTCAATATAGAGGATGTCATATTTAAGCCGTTCTATCATTTGATCAACATTTTCAGCATACCCGTATTTTACTTGTCCCCAGGAAGTAATCCCCGGTTTAACTTTGTGTAACCTCCTGTAGTGAGGTGCTTTTTCTATAATCTGATCAATAAAATACTGTCTTTCCGGCCTTGGGCCAACCAGCGACATGTTGCCTTTGATAACATTATAAAACTGGGGTAATTCATCCATCCGTGTTTTTCTTAAAAACCGACCAAATTTAGTCACCCTTTTATCATCTTTACTGCTCAGTGATGGACCGTGTTTTTCGGCACCTGTGTACATAGACCGGAACTTATAAATATTGAAAGGGTTTTGGTTTTTGCCTATGCGTTCGTGGGTATAAATCACAGGCCCTTTGGATGATAATTTTACACCGATAGCAATAACCAGGAACAATGGAGAAAGCAAAAGTAAAGCAATAAAAGATACCACCACGTCAATAAGCTTTTTTGTATGCAATTGCCATGCGGGTATGATGTCTTTCCTTACCTGGATAAGTGGTGTGCCAAGAATGTGATTCATCCTTACTTTTCCAATCAGGATATCATACATGTCCGGGATGACTTTTATGGTAAGAGGTGTTCCATGCAGGTAATTAATGATTTCCTGGATTTTATCGTGGTCTTTTGATTCAATGGCTATTATGGCTTCTTCGATTTTGTGTTTATGTATCAGTGAGTCAATATCAGTTAATTTTCCCATCACAGGCAGGTAATCCTGTAACTGGTAATGTGTTTTTTGCCTGATGGGAATAAAACCCAGTATGTTAAGTCCACTGTAGGGTTTTTGATATTTGATCTCTTCATATAATTTTACAGCCCGTTCAGTGCTGCCGATCATAATGGCATTAAAAAGAAGTTTGTGATTCCTGATAAGGTAATTTGTATGGGTTGTAATCAGAAAACGGGGAATGTAGGTCAGGAAAAATTGTAATCCAAAAAGAACGGCAAACGACTGATAGTAATCTTTGTATGAATTTACCACATCATCCAGAATAAGCACAAAAAAGATGATAAATGTGCCGATAAATATGGTGACAAATGTCGTTGAGAGCTCTTTTAATCGTGATTTCCGGTAAATGTTTCTGTAATATCCGCTCAATGAATGCAAAATTAACCAGAACAAAGGAATGAGTATAATCCCCAGTATAAATTGTGTGTCAAAAATCAATTTTGGCGTATGACCGATTGTTCTTGTTTCAATAATCAATTTCCTGAAGATGAAAAACAGTGTCCATGCAGTGGCTGCAGACAGGTAATCAGCAATCAAATATTTGAATCTGTGTCGCAAAATATTCATCAGTAATGTATGAGTTTAATGTTATCCAAAAACACTTCTCCAATTTCATTGTCTTCGGTTTCTTCTTTACTTGCACTGAAAAACAGACGGTATTCTATGGCATTGGTTGTCTGGGCAATGTCTTCTGTTAAGTTAAGATATACGCGGTTCCAGTTTTGTGAGGGGAATAAAATAATCACTGAATAACGTACATCAGAGAATGTCCCGTCTGAATATTCTTTGGCAAAAAAGCCGGCCATAATTTTTTCATTGCCTTTGTAATCAAATTCAAGGTATGTTTTTTCGTTTTTAGGCAATTGATACAGGTCAGATGTCCGGCAGTCAAAATTAGGCCTGCTGATGTCCAGGGCCACATAACCATAATTTCCGTGTATGCTGTTACTGTCTTCCATAATGATAAAACTCGTATCGCTTGCTTCTGTATTTTCAAATTGTGTGCCAAGGTCTTCAAAGCCTTCGTAAAGCGGAACATTGGCTTCAACATATTCATACACTGGTGTTATGTGTAATGTGTCGGCTGGTGGTAAAAGAGTGTCTTTATAAAAACTGGTTACAAAAGGGTATTTTGTGCGAAACATGGTTTGTCCGCTTTCTTTAATGCCTGCTTCAAGGGTTATGGTTTGTTGGCCTGAGGGTAACACAGGAACAGTAAACGGAATCTGGTAGGTTCCCACTAAGTTGCCATCTACATAAACCCATATATCCTGGAAATTATGAAACCCGGTGACTTCACCCGGAACCGGTTTTACCATCGCAGTATCTACATGAATATAGGAGGGAAGCGGTTCTTCAGGATTGATGATGTCACAGGAGAAAAATAAGCCCAGAAACAAGACTATCACGGCATGACGAAACGCTAATTTACCAAGCATATGGATGAATATTTTGATAAATAACGCCTGCAAAGAAAATTTATTGTACGGTAAATAATCAGTATCAACAAAAGTAGTTCCTCACCGCAAAGACGCAGAGGCGCAAAGCGTTAAAATTGATTTAACTATTTTTTGCCCCTATTTAATTAATATTAGGAGCTATATTTCATTTATTTTTCCCCTTTCTTAGCGTCTTAGCGGTTACCATTGTACGTGTCTGACTAGTTCCATTGTTAGTTAAAAACAATTAGCAGTTAATTTTAATCGTGATTTTATCTCACGTATTACGGCCATAGTTCTGGATGTGTTTTCAAGGCTGACTTCCGGATTGCTGATCTTTAATATGCTTCTCGAAAAAGCTTCAAGTTCATCGGCCATTACATTGGCATTCTTTACCGGAATGTGTTCACAGTTGAGATCATTTTTGTTTTCTCCAAACAAAGTCATGTTGTTGTCTGAACGTTTGCTGTATCTTGAAGCTTTATGATGTTTAAAATCCACTTCAATGTAATCTTTGGGGTTGTAAAAAACAGCATCCTGAGTTTCTGTCCCGGCAATGGTGCTGGCAGTGAGATTAGCTATGCATCCGTTATGGAATTCAATAAATGCATTGACAACATCAGGCCTTTTCTCATTTGTGCTGATACCATAAGCTGAAATCTTACGGATATTGGAGTTTACGACACTGAGGATATTGTCCACATCATGAAGCATGATGTCTTGTACTGGATCCAATATGCGATCTTCTTTATGTGTGAGCATACGTCTTGCCTGTATCATACGTACCTGGGGATCAATAAAAGGGCGTGCAGCTAAAAATGCCGGATTGTACCTGTGGCGAAATCCAAGTTGTACTACCACTTCTGCTTCATCACTGAGGTTGATAAGCTCCCTGGTTTGATTGATGCTGTATTCTGCCGGTTTTTCAATGAAAATATGTTTTGATTGCCTCAAGGCGTTGCGCAAACATTGATAAGAATTAAAACCGGTGGTGGTAATCAATGCATCAACCTCGTTAAACAACTCATCGGGATGAGTGAAAATACGGACACCATATTTTTTATGTATATCCAGTACTTTGTCATCGTTGATGTCATGAAGCCCTACCAGGTGAAAACTGTTTAGCTGCTTTAACAGGTCAAGGTATGACTCAATATGTTCATCAGTTCCAAGTATGCCTGCCTTGATCATAGGCTTTTAATTTTATGCTAAAATAAGGTGAAATTGTCCCTGATTTTTATACGACAACGGCTTTTTATCAACGTGATCTTGTTAATAAACAAGGAATTATATTGTTTAGGATTTAGAAATTAGTGCTTAGGATTTATTTATCCGTCTTCGCTCTGCTACGCCTGACACGGTCACGTCTTCGCCGGACAAGTTATGTTAATTAAGAAACGCTATAATAGCATGTAGATACCGAAATAGGAAAATAATTTTGAAAAATGATGTTAATATTGTATATTTATAAAATTTGATGCCGATAAAAATCAATACATCATGATAAAACAATTCTTTCATCTGATTTGTAATAGCATATGGAATCTTTGTTTGCTTATCATTTTTTGTGTTTTTTTATTGGATTGTAATTCATCAAGTCAGTCTGAAATACAAACGGGAACAAAACAAATGAAAACCAGGGAAAAGCAACATAAAAAATCGCAAAGTGGCGATGAGCAATGGAAAAATAAAGCAAGTAAAATGGTAAAAAACCAAATCAAAATCAGGGGAATACGTGATGAACGGGTGTTGGATGCCATGAGAAATACACCGCGTCATTTGTTTGTTCCTGATGCTTATCAGGACAGGGCTTACGCTGATGGTCCGCTGCCAATAGGCCATGGACAAACTATCTCACAACCCTATATTGTCGCTTTAATGAGTTCGGTTCTTGAATTGAAAGGAACAGAAAAAGTGTTGGAAATCGGAACTGGTTCAGGGTATCAGGTCGCTATTTTATCCCAATTGGCCAATGAAATATATAGCATTGAAATTGTTAAAAGCCTGGCAACAAAAGCGGAAAAATTACTACATGAACTCGGTTATGATAATGTTGAAGTGAAGCATGGTAATGGGTATAAGGGCTGGCCAGAAAAAGCAAAGTTTGACCGGATTATTGTCACAGCAGCGCCTGACGAAATTCCCCAGGCCTTGTTGGAGCAGTTAAAACCGGGTGGTAAAATGGTGTTGCCGGTAGGTAAATACCATCAACTTCTCAAAGTGATTGAAAAAACAGAACCCGGGAAAATAAAAGAAAATACAGTAACCGGGGTACGTTTTGTTCCCATGGTACATCCCGACGAAAAAGATTAAGATAAACATCATATTTGCTTTTAGCAGTCATATAAATGTGTCATCCCAACCATAAAAAGTTGATATGTGGTGTTTTGAGTGTTTTCCACGATATTTATAGAATATATTAATACAATTTTACGTTATTATATTGATAGAATTTATAGTATTGTGCTCACAACCAATTATTGCCTTTACCGTTAACAACATGTTTTTACTGCCTGTATTTTAGAAAATCTATTTTAATTGATATAATATTATGGTTAAAAAATTGATGGTTTGGGTGTTTGGGATGTTTGTTGGCGGCATAGTTGGGGCCCAAACGACAACCATAAGTGGGAGCGTTCACGATGCTGTGACAAAAGAGCCTGTGCCTTATGCCAATGTGATTCTGAAAAATGCTGCAGATTCGGTAATGAACGGTGGCATAAGTGATGAGGATGGCAGTTTTTCATTGCAAGACAAAACCTCTGATGTGACAATAATCGAGATCAGTGGGCTTGGGTATAAAAAACAGACTGTTCCGCTTGAAATCACTAAAAAATCCAGCTTTGATGTGGGAGAAATTTACTTAAAACGCGATACCAACTTGTTGGATGAAGTGAATGTTGCGGAGCAGAACACAGTGGTTCAAAAATTTGACCGTAAGGTGTACGGAATCAGCGAAAATAAAAAATCAGCCGCCAGAGATATTTACGATCTGTTGCGTACACTGCCCGGTGTCTCGGTGGATGAAGAGAACAACATACGATATAAAGGCACTTCCCCTGAAGTGATGGTAGATGATATGCCTGCCGAATATATGTACCCTGACCTTGCCATGATACCTGTTGATAACGTTGATAAGATAGAAATTATTGATGCTTCCATGAGAAGTGGTGGAGAAGGAAAAGGGGGCATCATTAACATTAAAATGAAAAAACCGCCTAACGATGGATTCAGTGGTGTGGGTAGCATTAGGGGTTCTACTGCGAAATTCGATAAACTGAACAATAAAACCGGATATGCTAACCTGAACTTTAAAACAGGGGATGTTATTTTTTACAATAACCTGTGGTATTATTCCAGCAACAGAATATACAAATCCCGGACTACGGGTAATAAGCTGGTGGATGATGTTTTGTACGCAACATCCGGAGACAGTCAAAGTGACTCGGAATACAATTACCTGAATGAATCACTTGGTGTTCAGTGGAGCATAACAGACAAAGCAAAGCTTGTCATCAGTAGTGCTGTTGGAAATGGGGGAGGAGACTACTGGTCGGATTCTGAAAGCACCATGATGTTGGGTGATGATGTGTACCAGGATTACACAAGGATGTATCAATCTGAATACAAAAGTAATTACAGCAATGTGTCTGCATATTTTCGCCACGATATAGATACTACGTTGCGTGAATTTACGGCTTATGTCTATTATTCCCCGGGTTTGTTTGATGATAAGTCGACTAATGAGAGCAATTATTATTACCGTTATCTTAATAGCCAGCTGGTGAATGATACATTAACCAATCTGACAAAAACAAAATCAAATACCAGCGGGGTGTATTCAGGTATATATTATAATCATCCTGTTTCAGAAAAAACACGCTGGAATGCCAGGTACCGTGGAAATATTTCTGTTACCAACGAGGATGAAACCGAGTATTATGTCAATGGTGTCCCTGTGTTGTCGCAATATGCCGGAAAAACAGGTTACAATACAAGTCACAGTTTATCTGTACGTTTGGGAACAAGGTGGAAAAAATGGCGTTTTGATGGCGGGATTGAACAAAATTACAAGAAATACCATGAAGATTATGCCCATTATACGGAAAGCCTTGAAGATACTACTGTCAGCGTTAGAGCAGATTATTATACTGTTTTGCCTTCAGGGAATTTGCAATTCACCATCGACAGCATGCAAGATTTGAAAATAAGCTATTCCCGGTCAGTGAAAGTGCCTTATTCAGGCTATTTAACCGGTTTTGTGAAAAAACGCAATCCATACAGCTGGAGTACGGGTAATCCTGAACTTGAACCTGCAGCTTACAACAATGTATATATGGGATACGCTTATAACAAACCATTATGGAACCTATCTGCCGATATGTTTTTCAGCCAGACAAACAATGAAATATCTTACATAAACTATCCTGTGGATGAAGTTATTACCCTGAGAATGCCTGAAAACATTGCTTATCAATCCCGTATTGGAATTGACTTGTCAGCGTATGCTGCCATGTTTAAAGGCAAATGCAGCCTGACGTTTTCTTCTTCTTTTTATCACAGTCATATTGATGCTACAAGCCTTTCGGAAAGTATGGAGGCACAAGGAGTGCCGGTAGAAGAAATCGTAAAAAACAATTATGGATACGATGCTAAGATACATACAAGCATAAAAATATTTGATAACACCAGTGGTTCGGTTGATATCGGATACAACAGCCGGGAGGTTGAATTTGACGGTTACGAATATCCGGATGTTGATGCAGGGTTGTCCATTGTTCAGCATTTGTTTGAGCGTAGCCTGATGATTTCTTTGTCGGGCAGAAATTTACTCGGAAATGTGATGAAACATGGTGGATACAGTGAGTATGCAGGCATCGAAACAGAACGCGACGTGTATTATTCCCTCTGGGATTATCCGGTGTTTTCATTTTCAATCCGTTACCG
>JAYENB010000014.1:0-5884 GCA_034721855.1 Bacteroidota bacterium | reverse complement strand
ACATTGGTTATGAATGGAACGGTGATTTTATTTCTTTCACAGCCTATGGCGATGCCAACCGCGAAGTTTCATGGATGGTGATGGCCGACAGGGATGATCCTTACATGAAAGAAAACAGGAAACCCGTGATAACCAAAAAGGATGATAACCATGATAAAGGGTATCAACCCGGGTATTACATCCATCCTGAACTTTACGGGCATTCCAGGGAAAAGAGCTATTCTTACCTTTGGTTTAATAAAGGAAGAAAACTGCCGCTTGGCTTAAAAGAGACAGAATCACGTAGCCTGCAAAAAGTCAGTGATGAATCACTGAAATTAAGACAAGAGAACACACACACTGATGATGTGCCTGCAAAAATAAAGAAACCAGTTAACAATTAGGTGTTTTTCATGGCTCATCATGTTGTTACTGGTGATTACACAGGTACATTTTTGTGCCTGTGTAATTTTTTTGTTTACATAATTCCTGGATTTTTCTGACTTTCACAGCCTCAATATAAAAAAACGAATCAGTAAGAATACAAAAACCCGAAGGCAGTGTATTGCGATGTGCCGGGCTGAATTAATGCACTCGAAGTGGGTGACACAAAAACAAGATATAGCATGATCAAACATAACCCCGAAGGGGTGATACTATTGTAAAACAAGAACAGTGAGAATAAAATAAACCCCGAAGGGGTGACACAAAAAATGAACATTCATTTTATTGCCATTGGTGGTGCGGTTATGCACAATCTGGCCATTGCCCTCAAAAAGCAAGGACACCAGGTCAGTGGTTCAGATGATGAAATATTTGAACCCTCAAAATCCCGCTTAAAAACACACGGCATTTTACCTGATCAACCCGGCTGGCATCCGGATAATATCACTAAAGAGGTAGATGTTATCATTCTTGGAATGCATGCCAGGGAAAACAACCCTGAACTAATACGTGCCATGCACCTCGGTATCAATATCCATTCCTTTCCCGAGTTTCTGTATGAACAAACGAAACACAAAAAAAGATTAGTTATTGCCGGAAGCCATGGCAAAACCACAATAACCAGCATGGTAATGCATGTGTTGAAAAAGCAAAAAATGAATTTTGACTATATGGTGGGGGCTCAGATTGAAGGCTTTGATACCATGGTGGGCCTATCTGATGATACTGATATTGCCATTTTTGAAGGGGATGAATATTTATCCTCGCCAGTGGATAAAAAACCCAAGTTTTTGTGGTATAAGCCACACGCTGCTGTCATAACAGGTGTTGCCTGGGACCATGCCAATGTGTTCCCGACTGAAAAATCATACATTGAGCAATTCAAAACATTCATCAATAGCATCCCTGATGGTGGTAAATTGTTTTTCTATAAAAATGACGGTATCCTGAAAACAATATCAGACAGCAACCCGGATATTCAGAGCATTGGATATGAAGCGGTGAATTATGAAAACATCAACGGAACAATGATGATGAAAACCAAAACCGGAGCACTTGCCATGTCGGTTTTTGGAGATCATAACGCTCAAAATATCGAAGCAGCCAGATTGCTTTGTGCAGAAGCCGGTGTTGATGACAAGCAATTTTATATTGCCATACAGGATTTTAAAGGGGCTGCACGCCGCATGCAACTGCTTGCAGAAAATGAAAATACAAGCGTGTATCTGGATTTTGCGCATGCCCCGTCAAAAGTGAAAGCAACTACCAAAGCCATGAAAGCCAGGTATCCCAAACGAAAACTTGTGGCCTGCCTCGAATTACACACATTCAGTTCCCTGAATCAACAATTTTTACCGCAATATGCAGGAGTTTTGTCTGAAGCAGACCAGGCATTTGTGTATTTCAATCCAAAGGTAGTCAAACACAAAAATTTACCGGAACTTAACAAGAAATTTGTAAAACAAGCGTTTAATTCAGATATTCTGGTGTTTACTGATGCTGACCAAATGATGAAAAAATTGCTGAATGTTGGTGAGAAAAATTGTACTGTGCTTATCATGACATCAGGCAATTTGGATGGTTGTGATATCCCGTCCCTGGCATACAAAATAACGGACAAATCAAAATCATGACATGAAATACCGCAAAAAAGCATACTTCTCGTGTTGTTTGTTGATTCTATTATCCTTTGTATCCTGCAAAATTCAGGCTCCCATCATTAAAAAACCTACGGGATACCAGATTGAGGAACTGAACATCAAAGAAATAAAACTCAAAATATGGTTGCCCATTGAAAATTCAAACAACATAAAATTCAATGTTAACAATGTTGACCTAAATATTTATGTCAACGGATTAAAATTGGGGAAAGTAACGCGCATGGAAAAAGTGCATATCCCTAAAAAATCCGAAAAAACCTACCCCATCAAACTAGAAGTAAAAATGAAAGACCTCAGTGTATCTGCACTCACAGCTTTAAGGCAACTAAAAAGCAAACACATCATGATAAAAGTGGATGGGCTTGTAACGGTTTCTAAATTTGTCATTGTCAAAAAAGTGGAAGTGGATGTTGAAAATAAAGTGGAAATTTGGTAGTTTAGCATGAGTTTTAAATTTGTGATGATATGAAAAGATTAATTTTAATATGTTATTCGCTTGTGATCTTGGTTTTTCAAAGTGCTACGGCACAACAAGTTCCTGAAAAAAATCCTGCCCCTTTAGGTAGTAGCATTGAACCTGAAGAAGTCAGGTATTTCACCAGTGATGTTTTTGATGGAAAAGTTGTCATCAATCAAACCAGTGAATTGGAAAAACTCATTGGCCTGCGAATGGCAATATTAAAGAAGCAAAAAGGATTTAAAGGCTATCGCATCAGGGTGTTTGCCAGTGTTGGGCGTGGTGCCAGGAGGGAGGCCAATCAATCCAGGGTTGAATTTGCGCAAAAGCATCCCGATTGCAACGCATACCTTGTATATAACAACCCAAACTGGGAAATACATGTGGGCGACTATCGTACAAGGTTTGAAACAAAACATTTTCTTGAAAAAATAAAAGAAGAATATCCAAAAGCATTCATCGTGGCATCTGTTGTTGAATTTCCTGAACTATAATTAGTGGAACTAAGAAAACGCCAAAACTTGTCCGGCGTAAACTTATCCGGCGTAGTGCAACGAAGACGGATGAAATGAAGACGGATTATTAATGCTCAAAACTATGCTATTCGCTCCACCCTACTTTAAATTAGAGTCTGTCTATAATATAAGAAATTCTTTATTTTGAAAATCCCAAATTCAAAAATGAGGTGTTAAGATTTAGGATTTATTTAAATGTTTAGGCTCTATTAAACTACAATGTTGTTTCAAATATTTTGTTAATTTTACACTTGGTTCGCAAATTAGTTGGCAATAAAATAGTTGGCAATTGGCAAAAGAGATTTCCCTTTTTGCCTACTGCCTACTGCCAACTAATTCAATAGAACCAAATATTTCTAACACCATTTTATTTAAATTGAGCCAATGTTTATTGATCCGTCTTCGCTCTGCTACGCCGGACACGGTACCGTCTTCGCCGGACAAGTTATATTAATTAAAGAACGAACTTCTAGTTATGAATCAATCCCAGGATAGATTAAAAGAAATTGCATACCAAATAAGAAAAGATGTGCTTATATCTTTACATAAAGCCGGTTCTGGACATTTAGGGGCTTCGCTTGGCTTGAGTGACATATTTACTGTATTGTATTTTGACTTTCTCAGGCACAATCCAAAACAACCCGATTGGCCTGAAAGAGACCGCCTAATTGTTTCCATCGGACACGTGGCTCCTGTTTTATATGCCAGCCTCGCTCATGCAGGGTATTTCGACAGACAGGAATTGGTAACGCTCAGAAAACTTGGGTCTATGCTACAGGGACATCCGGCAACAGCTCATAACGTGCCGGGCCTTGAAACAACTGCCGGATCACTTGGGCAGGGCTTATCCATAGCCGTGGGCATGACTTTGGCAGATAAAATGGATAACAAAAACAGACGCGTTGTCAGCATTCATGGCGATGGTGAATTGCAGGAGGGTAGCATCTGGGAGGCTGCCATGAGCGCCGGACATTACAAATTGAATAATTTAATTGCCATTGTTGACCGGAATAAAGTGCAGATTGATGGAAAAACAGAAAAAGTAATGCGTCTAAAACCATTAAAATCCAAATGGGAAAGTTTCAACTGGCATGTGCTGGAATGCAATGGGAACAATATTACCGACATCATTAACACCCTTGAAAAAGCAAATGAAATCAGCAATAAACCTGTAGTTATACTGGCAAACACAAAAATGGGCGCCGGGGTAAAAAGCATAGAAAATGACCACACATGGCATGGCAAACCACCACAGAATCAGGAACAACTCAATCAATTTCTAAATGAACTTGAAGAAGCATTTACCTCACAAAACGGGTAATAACCCTTTCCTGCTTATCATTAGTCACATCCAAAATGTACATACCACGGTGTGGAATGTGCAAATTTAGACGTTGTTTTGCAACAGCATCAAAATCCAGACTGGCAACACCTTGTCCGGTTAAATTATACACCCGGATTGTTCCCTTGGCTGGTACAGATTGTTCAATGTCAATTTTAACATTGCCATCAGCATTCACATTTGTCCTGACGTCAATCTCATCTGTGCTTTCAACACTGATATAATTCCCGCTGCCAACAACAAATTCTGCCAAAACAGGCAAATGGTCACTGGCATTGTACAATGCTTCTATGACATTTGCCGGAGCCGAATTGTTTGTCCCGTAATTCACAGCATCGTTATAGTGATTGCCGTCTTGCCCCAATGTTTTATAGCTTTCCGGAAGGTATTGCATATCGTTCTCTCCGGCTATAATATCGTCTGAAACAAATATAAAATCAAAACGATCATCAAGGCCCCCGTATGACGGGCATTCAGTTTCCACATAATGCGTTGACTGTGTATGGTAATCACGGTAAGAATAATTATTATGCCATGCCCCTGTCTGATCCACAGGATCTGCAAACTGCACATTGCCGGGGGCTGGATTCATTAGATATTGGAATCCGGTTTCACTGGAAGTATAAAAGTTCATGTCTCCTGCAAAAATCCAGTTTGTTTTATCCGAATGGCCTGATAAAAAATCCATATAATCACTGATCATATCAGCCCTTATTCCTTCTTCTGTATCTCCTTCACCTGCTTTCAAATGGGCTATCGCCACATGAAATACCACAGGTTCATTTGTGTTCAGCGTTTGCATCTTGTAAATGTTGATATCGCGCAAGCCAGTAGATACCGACAGTTGTGAAAGTAATTCAAGGGCCCGGTTATCATAATACATTATGTTTATGATACTACTTCCATCATTGTTGAGTATGGCAGCTACGTTGTAATAATTTCTCCCGTTAAAATTCAGTGCATTCCCGATAAGATGGCCCACAGCGTACACACTGCTGCCCATTTCATTCACCGTAAAAATATCGGGTAAAGTATGATCAATGATTTCAGCAATGTAACCCGCTTTTGTATCAATGTCATTGTTTGTGCTGGTACACCAGGATGTGGTTTCTCCATAATACAATAAATTGTACTGCATCATCTTAATTGTATCCTGTGCTTGCAATGTGTTTAAGAAAAGTAAAGACAGAACAATAAAAAATACATTCTTTAACATAATGTTGTTTTTGTTGAATATTCAAACCTTGTAATTTCCTGATAAAGTGTTTATTCAGCTTTGAGAATGACAATCTGAATCAAGAAATTGCAGTGCAAGATATGATTTTTTTTCAACACAGCGATGAAAATATGGTTAATGACTTGTAACTGTTCACATTTTAAAATTAAATAACTGTTAATTGACCTAATTTCTAATTGCTCTAATTAATCTAAAAAATGACCAATAAAACTAATTAGAGTCTGTCAATAAAGTCAGTGTCTGATTCAT
>JAYENB010000013.1:0-5898 GCA_034721855.1 Bacteroidota bacterium | reverse complement strand
ATTAGGTCAATTAGAAATTATAAAAATGTATAAACTAAGAAATTGATGTTAAATAAATATACTGTGAATGGTTACCAAGCCCTTTACCAAATTTCCAATTTCTAATTTCAAAACATGAACGGTTACAGATAATGTTTCACAAAAAAAGCGCTCCGTAAAACGAAGCGCTTTTTCTTTGGAATAATAAATATATCTTATTCAACTATGTTTTTAAATGTTTGCTGTTCGAAGTAATCAATAAATTCAACATCTTTTGCAGCGTGTTGTTTCAGTGAAGCGTCTTTTGTACAAGCAGTACGCAGGTTGTTGTACATTAGTTCAGTATCACTTTTGCGTACACCGGCAACCGCTTTGATGTAATAATTCATGGCTTCGTCTTTATCATCACCACATTCAGCAAGGCGGACGGCTTCGTCAAGATTACCATTGAGAACGTTGGCAAGAGCAGCATTGAAGCAACAGTTGTCACCAAAATAAGATACAGCCTGTTCGTAATCAGCTTGTTTGATTTTAACAATTCCCATGTTGTAAGAGACAGCATCACCTACACCGGTAGCTGAAGTAAAGTTTTCCTGAGCTTTGTCGAGGTTATCATTAATAAGCTCTACAGCACCCATGTTATTGTGAACAGTTGCGTTTGCATTGGCATTTTTGGCTTTTTCGAAAGCAGTTGCCGCAGCTTCGTAATTTTCAAGTTCAAACTGTACTACACCAACATTGTTATGACCTCTCCAGTCATCTGGATATTGACTAACAAATTCCTGATAAATGGTCAGTTTTTTGTTGTTATCATCAAACAAAGTACCTGCATACATCAGTTCTTCTTTTTTCAGGCTGTCGATGTCTTCATTTACGAGTTGCTTGATTTCATCATCGCTATGACCAATGAGCATAATGTTGAGTTTCATTTCAGAGCGACGCAATTTGGGGTGAATTTCTTCTTCAAGTTCATTAAACACTTTGGTCATGTTTCTGAATTCTTTTTCACGCTGATCAACATCGCTGTGCATTTCGAGAACACGCAGGATCATGTCTTTTTCTTCAAGGCTGGATTCTTTGACCAGTTTTTTAAAACCTTCCCAGTCTTCCTTGGTAGCGTTTTTAATGAAAAATTCAGTCTCATTCAATTCTTCAATATCTTTGAATTCATCATCAATAAATTCTTTAGCCACTTCGGCACGGTTGCCTGACAGTTCTTCGTTGAGTTCCTGCGAGCCTTCAGGTGAAGCATACCCGTGTACTTCCATTTTTTCAAGCCTTTTTCTTTCATCTTCTTTCACAGATGCAATATAATCTTTCAGGTTTTCAATTTCTTCTGATCGTTTTTCCGAATATTTCAGTTTGGATTTATTTTTATCAAAATAGATATCAGCCAATTCTGATGCTGGAACGTTCCTCTGGAATTTGTCTTTAGCAGCAACCACCTTTGGGGTAACCTGTACAAGGTCTGGTGTTGCAACAATACCCTGGGCTAATGTATAGGGAGGAAATTCCACAGAATCTTCGCCTTTTGAAGCCGTTATTCTGACTTCCAGCCTGCTTCTCATCATTTCTTTTTTATAAGCCACCTTGTCGGAATAGCTAAAATTACCGCCTTCCGTGTATTTAATGGCAGTGTTATTACCTTCCACTTTTTCTCCCTGAACGGTGACAGAGCTAAGAGGAGTTTCGCCACCTTCATACACCCATACAGGCGTAATCAACGCTGTGGCTTTTTTATGGAAATATTTTTCCGGGAACTTGCCTGATACACTTACAGCAACTTCACCCACATGCATTTCCGGCACGTCGGGTTCTACTGTATAATCTATTTCTTCAGCATTTTCCTTCATTTTTTTCAGGCTGGCACATCCTGATATCAATGCAAATACGCCTGCTAATACAAATAAGTAAACAAGTTTTTTCATAATTCAAATTTTGTTATACGGTTACACTTTTAATTTTAATTTTAATTATTTAATACTTTACAAAAGTAAGATTATTTTTTATAAATAAAAACAGTTTTAAAAATAATTTAATTTATTGTTCATTTTTTAATTTTATTTCTATTTGATTTACAATTTTGAAAAAATCATCATCAGACTTTACAAAATCCAAATCTTCAGTATTAATAACTAAAACAGGTATTTGCGGATGTTGTTTAAAAAAAGTGAAATAACTGTTTTCAATACTTTTCAAATAATCTGCCGAAATATTTTTTTCGTAATCTCTGCCTCTTTCATGAATATTTGATAACAGTTTTTCAGGAGACTTGTGCAAATAAACATATATATCTGGTGATGGCAATCGTTGATAAATAATATTGAAAATATTGCGGTATAAGTCAAATTCCTGGCTGCTGAGAGTAGAGCGGGCAAAAATCAATGATTTTACCAGGTAATAATCTGAAGCGATACCATCGGTAAACATATCCTGTTGATGTATTTCTTTGTTCAATTGATGATACCTGTCAGCAAGAAATGACATTTCAACAGTAAAGGCGTATTTTTCCGGGTCTTCATAAAATTTAGGCAAAAACGGGTTGTTTTCAAAATGTTCATACACCCCTTTGTAATTCTTTAACTTACAGAATTTTTGGACAAACGATGTTTTGCCTGCTCCGATATTGCCTTCGATAATGATGAATTTATTTTTCACATCCCGAAAATAGGAAATATTATTTTTTCTGCGAAACTTAAGGCAATTAAATTCCAAGTAACTACTCAGTGCTAAAATTAAATAAGAATTAACTATTCAGACGCATTTGATTTTCACCGCAAAGACGGAGAGTCGCTAACCCGTCTTTCGCCGGGCAAGCTCTGCCTGCCGGCGGGCAAGGAAATGGAAAAATTGTTCACATAGACAGTTAACATCGGTTAACGCTGGTTAAAATACAAATTAACAATGAAGGCCAATTTTAGTTATGAACAATGCATTGATTTTTTGGGAGAAAAATCAGGTGAAAAAACGCGTGAAAAGTGCAAAAGTTGGAAATTTTTGAAACTAATGAAGAATTCCGTGTGTTATGTGGTTCTCGCATCTTCAATAAAAGCCCACAAAGCCTTAAACTGTTGCTGCCCGGAAGTGGTGTAGTACCTTAAATCCGCAGGTTGAATCTATTACAAAGCCAATCTGCACATCATTTCTGGCAATGCTCGTTCAGAGCTTCTCACCGTAGCTACAGCTACGTTTGCGATGCTCTTCATTGTGCTTACCAGAAATGACATACATCTTGACTTTTCATGACAAATCAACCTGCGGATTTAAGGTAGTATGTAAGATACATTGAATTGGATAAGCATTCCCTGTTTTTAATAAATACAGATGATCAAACAACCATTAGGTATAATTTTACGTCTTTACATTACAAGCAGAAATTAAATTTAATTGGTTTCAATGAAAAACAATGCACACATACCGCATGCCGGGTTAAAGTATCACAAAGCTTTAACCTATAATCACACATTGAGTTTATTAGCCAAAGCCAATAAATCTTTATTCACTGATAAAATTCAACTTTTCAACTCCTCCAGGCAGGTTGCCAAAAAAGCCATTCTGATGCTGTACCTGTCCATTCATCCCGTCAAAAATGACGTCGAAATCATTGAATGCAATTATTCATACGATCTTCACATTTACCCCAATGGCATTATTCAAATAAATTTTGAGAATTTGGAATTACAACCCAATGAAAGGATAAAGTTCGTTTTACGGATAAAAACAGGGGATAGCGTATCCAAAGAACACATTATTAAAAACAATTATCTTTTTTTCTGTCTTTAACATCATATGGGGCCTTCTATTTTTATAAAACGACAATCTTTATTCCCAAAATATACCAGACTCTCTTAATTTAATCCCCAAACTGAAATCCCATATTTTGTATTTACAGCTGATGGAATATACTATTGTGAACTGATATTTGCCACAAGCAAAATATTTTGTTTCTTTAACATAAAAATCTGCCGTATGCAAAGGTTCAAATTCAAATTACACTGGCAAATACTTCTGGCACTTATCCTGGCGGTATTGTTCGGTGTATATTTTAAAGAATACATCGGATACGTCGAATGGATGGGCACTGTGTTTTTGCGGGCGCTTAAAATGATCATTGTGCCCCTGATTTTAAGCTCTGTGGTTTCAGGTGTAGCCAACCTTGGGGGAGCCGAAAACCTGGGACGCCTCGGATTAAAAACCATTGGTTATTATCTGATGACCACAACGCTGGCACTTTTAGTGGGCCTGGTTTTTGTGAACATACTAAAACCCGGTGTCGGGGCTGATATCAATCTGGCCGCTGAAGTGGACCTAGATATCACACCCGACACGCTTGGCAACACACTGATCAACATCATTCCTGACAACCTTTTCAGTTCTTTTTCAGACAATTCCCAAATGCTTTCGGTCATCTTTTTTTCCATATTGTTTGGATTTTTCATCACCCGTGTAAAAGACAAATACCAAAGACCGTTGAAAGATTTCTTCAATGCTGTTTTTGAAGTGATGATGAAAGTAACCATGTTTATCATTAAGTTCACCCCTTTCGGGATTTTCGGACTGGTGGCATCCAAAATTGCAGCACAGGATGATTTGGGAGCTTTGATGTCAAGCATGGGATTGTATATGATCACCGTATTGGCAGCTTTGTTTGTTCATGCGTTTATTACCTTGCCACTGATTGTACGCATCATAGGAAAATCAAAACCATACAAGCATTTCAGGGCTATGCAAACACCGGTAATAACAGCGTTTTCCACATCATCATCCGGGGCTACCCTGCCCCTGACCATGGATGCGGTGGAAAACAAAGCCGGCGTTCCAAAAAAAATCAGCAGTTTCACCCTGCCATTGGGTGCCACCATCAATATGGACGGCACAGCGTTGTATGAATGCGTTGCAGCTATCTTTATTGCACAGGCCTATGGCATGGATCTGGATATTTTACAACAAATCCTCGTTGTCATCACAGGCTTACTGGCTTCCATCGGAGCAGCCGCAGTTCCCATGGCAGGACTGGTTATGATAAGCATCATTCTGTCGGTGGTTGGCCTTCCTCTTGAAGGCATAGGGCTTATTCTTGCTGTTGACAGGATACTGGACATGTTTCGCACAGCTACAAACGTATGGAGCGACACCTGTGGTGCAGTGGTGATCGCCAAATCAGAAAAAGAAAATGTGAACTATTGAGTGTACAAACCACATATCAGGGATCGCCAATTATTTATTAGTCTGAATTTTAATCAATTTTATTTTATTAACAAAATTTATCACTGTATAACCAAAGTACACAGGGTTTTATTTCAACTAAATTATCATTATGCATACAAATTTTCTTAAAATTTTTTACCGATAGTTAATCCTAATCGTAAATATGTTTCATCTATTTTATCTTTATTTATAAAATTTCAACTCAATCCTCCATATAATTCTCCTATCCAACCATCACTTATAATAAATTTCATACCTATGGCGCTACCTAATCCCAAACCAATACAATTTAAGCGTTTATTTTTTTTGTAATATTCTTGTGAAAACAAAATACCATTTAATTCTACGAAAAAACCGGCGGCTCTTTTTAGGCGAGAATAGATTCTATAGTAAGGTACGAAAGAATATTTATAAAAATTTATAAACCCATCTTCGATTATCCAAAAACCTCCTGAAATTCCAACAGCAGATTCATCGTTTATAATTCTTTCATACGCTAACTCAGGGTATCCTGCCAATAAATAACCGACATTCAACTTAACCTCATTGTTTAATATACTATCGGGAGGTTTTTCCTGAGCATACAGATTAATTGAAATTACTAAAATAATGCATAAAAGTAAATTTTTCATAATATTTCGTATTTTAAATTTTTATGTTGTAATGGTTCAAGGCAAAACAGGCAGGGATTTATAGACAGACACTACTTAG
>JAYENB010000012.1:2623-5913 GCA_034721855.1 Bacteroidota bacterium | reverse complement strand
GTGACCCAGGGAGGAATCGAACCCCCAGCCTTCAGAACCGGAATCTAACGTTCTATCCAATTGAACTACTGGGCCCATAATTTCTACAAAAATACAAATTTATATTGTAAAGAAAATTTTATATTTTTATGCTTCAGTTATGGTGGTTATAAAACCTAAACCAAAACTGATGAAACAGACGGTGTGGAGTGTTTATGAAAAAATATTTTCTTTTATACCTTGCTGTAATACTGGGCATTGTACTTTTGCCGGGAGCCTCAAGTGCTCAAAGTAAGGCAACACCCGATTATGACCTGATATTGGCAGCAGATGCCGGAAGTATGAAACACGTTCGTGTAGCCGTACTCGAAGGTGCTAACATCAATGCCAGAACCGAAGATGGCATTACTCCCCTGATGTATGCTGCACAAAATGGATACCTCGACATTGTTGAATTTTTGGTGGATCTGGGGGCAGATGTAAATGCCATACCTTACAATTCAAACCGAACATCGCTTATGTCTGCCGTTGAAAATGGTTACGTTGAAACCGCTGAATTTCTTATCCGGCAGGGAGCTGATTTTACTGTCAGGGATTATCTCAACAGGTACCTTATACACAAAGGGGCATTATGCGGTTTCTGGGAAATGTGTGATATGCTTCTGTATTACGAACTGCCTGTTGACCCGGTTGATATAGACAAAAGAACTCCGCTGATGCTGGCTGCATTCGACGGATACGATTCAACCGTCAACATCCTTATTGAAAACCATGCTTTCATCAATCACGCTGATACAAACGGGAACACTGCTTTGCACATGGCTGCACAAAACGGGCATAAGAAAGTTATTGAGACCTTGCTTGATGCCGGTGCAAAAACAAACATCAAAAACAACAACGGGTTTACCGCGCTTGACATTGCAGCCATGAACGGCAGGCTTGACTGCAGTAAAATCCTGGTTGAAAATAGGGCCACCATCAACGATTCCATTACACCATCATTCAATCAACTTACCCTGGCAAAAAAATCCGGCAACAGAAAACTGGTCAGGTATCTAAAAAAACAAGGCGTCACTCCTAATTACAAGCCTTATATCAATAGCGTTGGATTTGGAACTTCCATCCTGATGAATGGACAAAATACATTTATGACAGGCCTTTTCAGTTTGCACGAAGACAAATACAATCTGAATCTTGAGTTGTTTGCAGGCGCACGAATAAAGTCTGTGATGGTACCGCTACCGGTATCAAACTACGAAACGTATATGTTGTATGAAACCAGGGTCATTAGTGGTATCGGTCTGACCAAAGATTTTATACTCTTAAACCGTATTTCCGGCTGGAGATATGGTTTTAACCTCGGGATACAACAACTATTCACAAGTGCTGAATACGAAGGATACAGGCCAAATCCGGCGGATAAATTTGCCACAGGATACAAAGCAGGATGTTTTGCCAAATACGATTTCTTTAAAATCACTGCCGGCTATGAATACCTTGGTATGCCCATTCATGAATACAAACCGCACCATTTTATGCTCAACATACATTTTTATCTGCGTTTCAGAAAAGACATTTATGAAAACATCCTGATATAGATAATGAAAAAAAAACTGCACATAATCACTGTACTTGCCCTGCTTGTGTTATTGCTTACAGGTTGTGACACCTATGATAACGATGTGGATTATGAAAACATTGATTGTGACGATTGTTACGTTGAAAAGCCTCAATACAGTTACCTCCGGATAGATTTCAGTGATGACATAAATGATACCGTATGGTTTGAAGTTTTTCGCGGGTATGTTGACAATTCTGAACTATACCTTACGGGATGGGCAACTAAAACCCCCTTGTTTTTGTATCAAATGCCTGTTGATAATTTTTATGCCGTAAAAGCAACCTATTTGAAAAATTCTACGTCTATATCTGTGATTGATGCTGATGAATTGAAAACGCATTTCATTAAAAATTATTGTGATGAAGATTGTTACATCATCAGCGGTGGTAATTTTAATGTAGAATTAAATGAGTGGTAAAAACAAAAATAAATCTGCTTGCATTCAAGTATATACCGGCAATGGGAAAGGTAAAACCACTGCAGCACTTGGTTTGGCAATACGGGCTGCCGGACATAACATGAAAACCTGTATCATCCAGTTTATGAAAGGAAAAGACAATAAATACGGAGAACATCAGATTTTATCAGAACTGGATGCCATTGATTTTTTCCTTGTTGGAACCAATGAGTGCATCAGGAAAAAAGACGTAAGCCAGAAACACATCAGGGCAGCCAATAAAGGCCTTAGATTAACCCGTGATGTTATGAAAAACAACAAATACGATGTGTTAATCCTCGATGAGATCAATGTTGCTATATGGTTTGGCATTGTGGATAAAAATGTGGTTTTAGATATCATTGACAACAAACCGGATGCCATGGAACTTGTGCTTACCGGCCGGTATGCACCGGAAGACATAATACAAAAAGCCGATTTGGTAACTGAAATGAACCTGATTAAACATCCGTATGAACATGGAATGAAAGCCCGTATAGGCATTGAATATTAATGAAATTTTAACAACGATAACGTTAGAAATAAAAATAATTTAGTTTTTTTGAATAAACAAACAAATGCATATTAACAAAAAATAACAAACACTATGAAACGTATTTTTACTTTATTGGTTCCCATTCTTCTTGTTGGCATTACTTTTGGCCAGACAAGCATCAACTTGCAGGAAATTGAAACGCAACTTAAAATCAAAACATCAACATCCTCCAACCTGCAGGTGGAAAACACACTGAAAAGTGTCACACCGAAGGCTGAAACAACCGAGGCAGGTAATTTTATCAGCCTGGAAATAAAAGGCTATTCCAAAAATTTTAGCCAGGACCCGGGATATCCGCATCTTCCCGTATATACAGGCCTGATTGAGGTTCCGCATGGTGCAAATGTAGTAGTAACGGTAACCGATTATGACGAAGAAACCATTAACCTGGATGCCCTGGGATACGATAAAATAGCCCCTGTGCAACCATCATACAGCAAAAGCACCGATCCGGAAGACATCGTGTATCATTACAATGAAGCTGTTTATAATTCTGACACATGGATTGAACCGGAAATGGCCAAAGCCACTTATCAGGGGATCATGAGAGGCGTCGGGATTGGAAATATACAAATATGCCCTTTCAAATACAATCCGGCTACCAATCAACTCATTGTCCTCAACAACATGAAAATAGACATCAGTTTTGAAAACGCTGATGCCGCTTTGACTTCAGCACAGAAAAATGCCAAATATTC
>JAYENB010000012.1:0-2523 GCA_034721855.1 Bacteroidota bacterium | reverse complement strand
AAATATGCCCTTTCAAATACAATCCGGCTACCAATCAACTCATTGTCCTCAACAACATGAAAATAGACATCAGTTTTGAAAACGCTGATGCCGCTTTGACTTCAGCACAGAAAAATGCCAAATATTCTCCCGTGTTTGAATCAACATTCAAACAATTGCTAAATTACCAGCCACCGGCAGCCAAAGATGATTTAACAAACTACCCTATTAAATATGTAATTGTAGCAGATGGAACATTTGAAAGCACGTTACAGCCATTTATTGACTGGAAAACAAAATCCGGGTATGAAGTGGTTGAAGCATACACTGGGGGGGATGTTACAAATAATACAACTTCCATATACAACTTCCTGGAACCCATTTACAATTCCAGCAACCCAATGTCTTATGTTTTGTTCGTCGGCGATCACAGTAACCTTACTTGTTATGATGGCAACGAAGGTTCACACGTGACTGATTTGTATTATTGCGATTACACAAGCGATGGCATTCCGGATGTGTATTACGGCCGTATGTCAGCAGAAAGCATTACCGAATTGCAAAATATCATGGATAAAATCATTCCTTATGAAAAATACACCATTCCTAATGGATCATACTTGAACGAATGCTTATTTGTCGCCGGTTGTGATCCCACCTATGCACCATCTCATGGGGACGGACAAATCTTTTATGGCATCAATGAATATTATAACGAAACTCATGATTATACCGATATTTACGGTTATTATTATTCCCTGTCATCAGGGCCATATCATGTCATGAGTTCTAACGATGCAGGTGCCTCCAACGATATCATCAGTAAAATAAGCAATGGCGTAGGGTTTGCTAATTACACAGCACACTGTGATTATACTGGCTGGGCTGATCCAGGATTTAATAATTCAGATATTTCCTCCTTAGCCAATGCCAATGAATATCCTTTGATGATTGGAAACTGTTGCTTATCCAATCAATTCGACCAGGAAGATGCGTTTTCAGAACAAATCCTTTACGCAGCAAACAAAGGAGCCATTGGTTACATTGGCGGAACCAATTCCACATATTGGAATGAAGATTTTTACTGGGGTGTTGGAATTCCATCTTTGGGTATTACACAAGCCAACGCTAACCAGCACACATATTCCAATACCGACTTAGGTGCTTATGACGGCATCTGGCACGAAAACGGTGAAGCATATTCAGACTGGCATTACACAGCAAGACAAATTATTCACATGGGTAATCTGTCAGTAACAGCAAGTGGTTCAAGTTTAACAGATTATTACTGGGAAATCTATCAGTTGATGGGAGACCCTTCCATGCTGCCTTATAGCACTGAACCCGAAGCCCTCACCATCAGTTATACCGATCCCGCGATCGGTGCTACCTCACTTACAGTCACCACCGAATCCTATACCTACGTGGCCATTTCTCAAGACGGCGTGCTCCTGGATGCCAAATGGAGCGGATCAGGAACAAGTGTAAACCTTAGTTTTAGTGCGCTTACAGGTGATCCGGCCAGCATCGTAGCCACAAAACAAGATAAAATTCCTCACATTTATGATTTCACTCCCATTTCTCCGGATCCTCCGGTAGCTAATTTTAGCGGAACGCCTACCACCATACTCGAAGGCGAATCCGTTTCCTTTACCGATCTGTCTGATTATGCTGCTGAATGGAACTGGGATTTCGGTGATGGAGGTTCTTCCACAGAACAAGATCCAGTATATACCTACACAACAGCAGGCACATATACCGTATCCCTGACGGTTACAAACACTCAAGGAACAGACACTGAAACAAAAGTGGATTACATTACCGTCAATGTGAATACCAACCCTCCGGTTGCAGATTTTACTGCCGATCAAACAAACATAAACGTGGGAGGCACCGTTAATTTCACAGACCTTTCAACCAACTCACCCACAAGTTGGAACTGGACATTCAACGGTGGTGACCCGGGAGCAAGCACGGTTGAAAACCCATCCGTAACTTACAATTTACCCGGCACTTATACAGTAGAACTCACTGCCACCAACAACTACGGAAGTGATACCCAAACCAAAGTGGGTTACATTACGGTCACAGCCGCCGGCTTTTCCATGGACTTTGAAGACTGTGCCAACTATTCCGCTGATTTTTCACCATGGTCTGTGTATGATGGCGATGGGATAGCAACCTACGGAAGCAGTGATTGTGATTTTCCGGGCGAGAGTGACACCATGTCATTCATGGCCTTTAACCCGACAGATGCCGGCTTTAACCTGGCCGATGCACATGGTGGCGTTCGTGTTGGCATGTCCATTTGCCCCGATGATGGTAGTGAAAGTGACGACTGGTTAATTTCAAACCAATTGAGTCTGGGTGATAATTCTTCATTCACACTCTGGGCATTGAGTCCAAAACCCAGCACATGGGGAAATGATTCTTACGAAGTACTGGTTTCAACCGCCACCAACGATCCGGCAGACTTTACCAATAATATTTCCGGTGGTCTCGTTGAAGCTCCGGCTTCATGGACAGAACATACCTACAATCTGT
>JAYENB010000011.1:0-5955 GCA_034721855.1 Bacteroidota bacterium | reverse complement strand
AATCTGTTTGTAACTTAAGGGGCCTTTCACAACTTAATACGTAACTGTATAAGTCAAAAGCCAAAAATCAAAAGTATCTTAATTTACCCCACTGGATAATATCCCATGGAGTTTATTTTTATTTTTGATTTTATTTTTTTGTCTTTTGTCTTTAAGTGTTTTGTAAACGCTTATGATTATAATTCACGGATTAATTTTTGCTAATGATGTCTGAAAGGATATTTTTTATATTTTGCAACAAATTATAAAAAAATAAAATTATGAAAAGATTGTTTTTTAGTTTGATGCTTACCGCCGGATTCCTGTTTAGTGAAAGCATGCCGGCAGAGGCCTGTACCAACTTTTTGGTAACCAAAGGCGCTTCAAAAGATGGTTCTACGATGATCACCTATGCGGCAGACAGCCATGTGTTGTATGGAGAATTGTATTTCCGTCCTGCCAAAGATTACCCCAAAGGCAGCATAATGAAAGTCTATGAATGGGATACAGGTAAATACCTGTGTGAAATTCCGCAGGCAGAACACACTTACAGTGTAATAGGCAATGTCAACGAGCATCAGGTGGCCATAGGAGAAACCACTTACGGGGGAAGGCACGAGTTGCAAGATACAATAGCTAGCATGGATTATGGTAATTTAATGTATATCACCTTGCAACGCGCCAAAACTGCCCGTGAAGCCATCAAAATTATGACCGGCATTGTGGATAAATACGGGTTTTGCAGTCATGGTGAATCGTTTTCCATTGCCGATCCCAATGAAGTCTGGATACTGGAAATGATAGGTAAAGGCCCCGGAAACACAGGTGCTATATGGGTAGCCCGTATGGTCCCGGATGGTTATGTTTGTGCACATGCCAACCAGGCCAGGATTACGACATTTCCAAAAGTGAAGGAAAACAATTGGTTCAATAAAGAACAAACCACTTTTCATTCAAAGGATATCATAAGTTTTGCACGGGAACAGGGATATTTTGACGGCAAAGATGAAGAATTTAGTTTTTCAGATACTTATGCCCCTGTTGATTTTGGCGGTACACGTTTTTGCGAAATCCGGGTGTGGGCATTTTTTGATGATGTAGCATCAGGCATGGATGAATACTGGGAATATGCAAAAGGCAACATTGAACATGGAAAACACGGCTATGCTTCCAATCGGATACCGCTCTGGATTAAACCGGATGAAAAAATTGATGTACATACGGTGATGGATAACATGCGGAATCACCTTGAAGGCACAGAGCTTGATATGCGTGATGATATTGGTGCAGGGCCTTTCGATAAGCCTTATCGCTGGCGTCCGCTTACATGGGAAGTTGACGGAAAAACTTACGTAAACGAACGGGCCACTGCTACTCAGCAAACCGGTTTTTCATTTGTGGCTCAGCTCAAAAGCTGGATGCCGGATCCTGTGGGTGGTATCAACTGGTTTTCTGTGGATGATGCTGCCACTACCGTGTATGTACCGATTATTTGCGGCAGCACACAAGTACCGGATGCTTATGCTGTTGGCAATGGCAGTATGATGGAATTTGAGTGGGATGCTGCATTCTGGGTATTCAACCTGGTATCCAATTTTGCTTATACACGTTATAATGTTATTCAGCCGGAAATCCGTGAAGTACAACTGGAGCTTGAAAAGAAATACATTAGGGAAGTGAAAGAGATGGAAAATGAGATGAAAAAATTGTACAAAGAAAATCCCGAAATGGCCATTGCCAAAGCCACAAAATACTCTGTCAATACTGGCAATGCAACAGTGAAAAGGTGGCAGGAGTTGTTTAAATATTTGTTTACCAAATACATGGATGGAAATGTTAAAAAGAAGGCAGCACCAAAAGAAAACTACAAATACGTAGCTCCTGAGCTGGAACAACCAGGATATGGCGAAGAATGGTATCGCCGTATTATCGAAGATACTGGTGACCAGTTTTTGATGCCTGAAGAGGAAGATGATTAAAACCGGTAAAGAATTATTCTTCAATAAACTGTTTGTAATGTTCGTAGCGCCTAAAGATATGATTAACATAGAGGTATGGCTCCATGCCGCGTACGTATCCGTATTTTATCATGGGTTTATTGTAATAGCCGGGATTTGACAATTTAAGGATCATTTCTTCCACGTTGTTATCCCATTTTGTGGGTGTGTGGTTCATGGTTTTGGCCAGGGCTTGTGCATCAAGAACATGCCCGTAACCGCAATTGTATGAGGCCATGGTAAATTTAATACGCTGAACGCTGTCTTCAATGTTATCAAAACGCCCATGCAATTGTTTCAAATATTTTATGCCGCCGCGGACGTTTTGTTCCGGGTTGTAGCTGTTGCTAACCCCCAGCTCCCTTGCTGTGGCAGGCATGAGTTGCATAAGGCCACGTGCGCCTGCCCATGATCTTGCCTGTGGGTTAAATTGTGACTCCTGGTAAACCTGGGAGGCAATTAAGCGCCAGTCCCAACCAACAGTGCCGGCGTGTGATTTTATCAGCTCATCGTATTTGCTGATCTTGTTGTTGTTGAGGCTGTAAAATTCACTTTCAATGCGTGCTTTGAAACTGCGACGGTTTTTAAAATATTTATTGTAAATCACATAATAGTCAACTTCATCTTTCATTTCATCTAACCATTGGTTGCATTCAGCCAGCAGGTCATCAGATCCGGGCGGTACTGCCCAGCTAATGCGCTGAGAAAAACTTACCGGCACTTCAATATTCAGGATGGGATAATAGGATGCCATAATGCTGGCAATGTTATTGTCAGCAACCGTGTATTTGATCTTTCCTTCGGCTACCATTTGAATGATCTCATCAGTGGAAAGTTCTCCAGGCAGGGTGTCAATATGAATTTTACCGCCGATTTCTTTCGATAAGTTTTGTATGCGTTTAAAATAAGATGAGTTTTTCCGTATGGAAATGGTATCCCCGATGAGTTCAATGGCATCATGGATGAGGGATTTTTCAATATTACTCCAGTGCATGCTGCGCCAGTTGTCAGGCTTTTTCTGTACCAGTACTTGGTGGGTGAGAAACAGGTAATCTGTGAATTTTACTCTTTCTTTTCTGTCTGATGTGACAGTCATACCATGGGCCAGGATGTCTGCTTCGCCGTGGCGGATTTGTAACAACAGGCTGTCAATGTTGTTAGATACCCGGATATCAAGCTCCAGATCCAGGTGATCAGCAAAGCGGTTTAACAGCTCATATTCAAACCCCATGGGCTGGCCGCGGTACAGGAAATAACTGGTGTTACTGTATGTGGTAAGTGCCACCAGTTTACCATCTTTTTTAATCTCTTCGAGGCTACGGCTTATTGGGGTTTCATGCTTTTTGCGTTGCTTTTGCTTTTTATCATCGCCGTTGTTTTGACAGGCGAAAAACATGAGTATAATGCTGATAAATATACCCATAAAAAGAAGCATACTGAATTTCGGCTTGATGGAATACATATAAGTTCCTTTTTGTTTTGGGAGCACAACTTACAAAAAAAAAATTGAACTGGCTAATTTAATTTTGATTTTACATTTTGTTTGGTCGTAGATTAGCTGTCTTGCGACAGCTTTTGTTTTGCCACAGACCGTGTCCGGCGGAACGGAGTGCAGACGGATTAACACGGATTAGCACGAATGGAGTGATACGGATTGCACGAATTTACACGAATTGGGTTACCACAGATTTCATAATTTTGGCTGCATTTCGACTTCGCTCAATACGGAGCACTCGGCATAGCTCAAACAAGCTTGGCTCTGCCCTCATTTGCACAGATTTGCATGGATGGGCTGTCTGCGACGGCTTTTGTTGTTGCACTGATCCTGAATGCGATGAATCGCATTCCTACCGTGCACAATCACTTCATATCCCCTGCGCCAGGTGGGAGGCGGTTAGCTTACCGGCTGTGATACCGTGCTTTTCTGACAATGCAAAAGCGATTTTATGAGCTCTTTGCATTGTCATTAGAAAAGCCGGTATGACGGCAGGTAACTAATAGCCGTACACCGACGGCAGCGAAGGCCTGTGGGCAGCAGCCGTGGCGCCCTGATAAACAATATTATACAGGCTTATGTATGAGTAAAATAAAATAAGAAAAAAGTTTTGTTAAAAACATATATCGTTCGGAAAATTATTTGTAATATTGCAGTCCGAAAATTGAACAAACATTTTTAAAATTAAAGGTGATGGATTATTTAAAGGCTGTTGAAAAAGAATATAAGCGGGACGTTGATTATCCTGAATTCAATGCAGGGGATACAATAACCGTAAATTATAAAATCAAGGAAGGGAACAAAGAACGTATTCAGGGGTTTCGTGGTGTTGTGCTGCAAAAAAAGGGTGAAGGCATGAATAAAACTTTTACCGTAAGAAAAGCCTCAGGTGGTTATGGGGTAGAACGTATATTTCCTTTGTATTCTCCGTTTATTGACAGTATTGCTGTGAATAAACACGGGAAAGTAAGGCGCTCACGTATTTTTTACTTACGTAAGCTTACCGGTAAAAAATCCCGCATTAAAGAACGTAAATTCTAGCATTGCTTAAGATACGATTAAAAAAGCCGCTTTCCATCAGGAGTGCGGCTTTTTTATCTGGTTTGATGGGGTTACACTGCAAATTCAGATTTCCTGATATAGCAGGAAAATTAAGTGACACCCATTTTTTATTTTTTTGTAAATTTAAAGGTGTCATGTTAATTATTTTGCGGCTTGTTTCAGGGCTTTCTCACAAGCATCTTCGCCATATTGGATGATTTCAGCGGATTTGTAAAAATCAAACGTGCCGTATTTGTTTCTGTTGGTTTCAACCAAAATATCAGGGGGATATTCCCGTAATGAGTTTTCTGATATAATCCGCAGCATAAGCCCAATAGACCGGTTCATAAGGTTAAAAATGCCGGTTTTGTTACTGTTGGTTGGTGACATGATTTTGTTAATGTTTTGCTGCAGGCTGATGATGGATTTTCTGGCCATGTTGACATCTTCCGGCACCGAAATTTTAGGAGTTGATGCCTTTTCCGGGGTGGATGGTTTGCCTGGTCCCTCATCTAACATGCTGTTTACATTGGAAACCACCAGCAAATCATTTTTTTCCCGTTTCACCCTGTTTGAAGGGATGGGATTCATAACGCCGCCGTCCACCAGGTGACGTCCGTCCAGCATATGCGGTTTGAGCACGGTTGGTATGGAAATGGAAGCCCTGATGGCATCATAGAGTTTGCCTTTTGTAAACACTATTTCTTCTTCATTAATGATGTCAGTAGCCACAGCACAATAGGGAATGTCAAGTTCTTCAATGTCTCTGTCCGGAATCATGTCTTCCAGCTCGGTGATGAGTTTTTTGCCTTTCATCAATCCGCTGGCACTGATGGTAAAATCCATAAGTTTAAACATTTCAAGCTTGGTAAGGGTTTTTAGCCAATCTTCCAGCGTTTTTAGTCTGCCGGCTGCGTATATGCCACCAACGAGTGCACCCATGCTGGTACCTGAAATGGAGGTAATGTTGTAACCGTGTTTTTCCAGCGCATTGATAACACCAATATGGGCAATGCCGCGGGCTCCACCGCTGGACAATACCAATGCCACATCTTTTATTTTCTTTTTGTCCTGTTTAAAGATCATGAGTTAAAAATAACAGAATTAAATAAGCTGTGCAAATGTGTTATTGATTAAATACTTTATTTTCATAGAAACATGCCATTGTTTTTGTGTTCAAAACCGTTGGTGATGGCAGTCTAAAGACCGAAGTCGGGAGTCCGGAGGCTGAAGTAGTAATTCGGTCAGCTGCCAGATTAATCACTAGAATATAATTTTATAAAAATTTGATGTAAAAATGTGCGGGCTTTATAACTCCGTCTTCCGATTGTCTTCTTCGGACTTCCTACTCCTTCTCTTTGTTACCCCCTATCTCCATCTCCCCACCTCTCCGTCACTCCTGCACACCCTCTTACCATCGTTTTGTCGTGCTTTCGTGCAATC
>JAYENB010000010.1:0-5973 GCA_034721855.1 Bacteroidota bacterium | reverse complement strand
ATTGCGCCGCTGCAGATGTTACAAACATCGTTAAAACACCCACGATGGCGGATAAATATAACACTCGAATTTTCATACTACACTCCTTTTTAACAAAGGCAAACAATTTATGAATACAAACTAAAAAAAAGCAAATTTTTTTTTAACAATTTTATCCACACCAAATTAACAAAGTAAATACTCAGTGCTAAAATTAAAAAAAACAGACGCGCACAATTTTTACCGCAGAGACGCAAAGACGCTAACCTGCCTGACCTGCCTGTTCACCAGTCACTTGCCAGGCCGACAGGCTGGTGGCTATCAACTTGCCTAAATGGCAGTCAGGAACCAGCGAGCAGGGAAATGGAAAAAATTGATCACATAGACAGTTAAGAATGGTTGTTTTTGAACCATATAAGGATGAGCACGGTCTAAAAAGTCAAAAAAATGAAAAATGCCACAAAGTCACTAAGACACCAAGATCCACAAAGGACAGAATTACAATGCTTTAATCTTTGTGATACTTTGTGTCTTCGTGTCTTAGTGGCAAAGCAATGCCTTTTTAGACTGGGCTCAAGGATTATAAGGTCATATAAGTTTTTTCTTATAATTTCTTATATGGTTTAATTATTTTAGGTTAAATACGGTGCACGATATGTATATTTCTTAAAATAGTAACCGATTTTAACCGTTGTTAACCCCGTAGAAATTTTTCAACGGGGTTAACAGTTCAATTTACAAATTTTAAACCTTTGCGACATTGCGACTTTGCAGTGACGAGCTATTTTTGCTGATACTCACATATAACCCTTTTCTAATACACTCACAATAAACAGTTTAGCTAAGAGGTATTTTTTAGTTTTTTGAGTTGTTTTTCTTTTTTTGCATTTTACTGCTTACCAATCACCGCTTACCGTGAATTTATCCGGCGGTAAGTTTATCCGTCTTCATTCCATTACGCCGGACACAGTCCCGGCGAAGACGGGCAGTGGAGACGGACCGATTACCAATTACCAAATACCACGCATCATCTCTCATAAACTCTTATAAATTTACAGTTATCTTTTTTTGAAGTTCCCCTATTTTTTCCCAGGGGCGAGTACTGATTAGTTACAAAAATGCCTGTTTACATCAATTTTATCAACAGTATCTCAACAGTGACAAACAGGAGCACTCCAAGCAAAAACCAAGGCCATAGCGCTATTCCCTGTCCTTTTTCTTTGATTTGTTGTGACATATCCAGGGTCTCGGCTTCATAAAGATGTGAAAGTTCAAAATTGTTTGTTTCAGCAGCCGCTTTAAGGCTCTCCTTATCATAGAATTCCATAGCGGATTCCGCCGGATGTATGTTAAGTGCAAAGGCATCAGCAAATTCATCATTAACAAACACATTATAATGGCCCGGGAAGATTAAAGAGGGAGGAATAAAAACCTTTACACCATTAGGCGTACTGAGCCATTTAGGAATTACAGCATCATCACCGGAATGCCTGCGTATTTCAACACCCGTTTCATTGGCTACCTTTATGGAAGGGATTCCCATTCCGGTTTCTTCACCATTGAAATGATACATGTTGCGTGAAGTTGGTGTATTCATTGCCATGTTATAGGCCACCGGTATAAACAAAGCATGTTTTATAAAATTTCCATAATCAGTATTCAGGGGGCTGCTAAAGACATACATCAACGCATTTTTAACAGGTAACATTTCCATAAAAGGAGCATCATTCTCAAATACAAGCAGATTTTCGCCCTGGCTCATCTGACTGTTTTGCATTGGAAAATTACCATGGACAAAAGGCAAGTCAACGTTTTCCTGTCGTTCACTGAATGCCCCTTTGAAAAACGGATGTTCCCATGCAATACCCGATACATTTCTTTTTGTACTATCCCAGGCAGCAAACTGAGGGCCTTTCAAGGTTTTCATGAAATTATTCCAGCTTTCTGTATGCATATCTGTACCGGGAATAAATGCCATGGATATTTCGTTTTCTGTTAGATCAGTAAGTTGAGCAGCCAAGCCTTCACTTATGTAATTTAAGCCATTGAATATAAGCACATCATATTTGTTTAGTACTGACATATCCAATTGGTCTTCTTCAATTTCAGTTAAATCAAAATGCGTATCATCCTCATACACACACACAGGAAAAGGAGCTGCATCCCGCCCCTTGATCAGCAAAATGGATTTTTGCATTTCCAGATTGTATGTAAAATAAAACCGGTTATCAAAACTCACGGGATAATCGTCCATTTCAACTGTAGCACGTTGAACCCCATTTAACGGATTTGTGTAATTCAACAAGATTTCGGACTTGGCATTGCTTTCAATATCCATTGATGAAACCCCACGGAGCGAATCATTTAGTTTTAAGTTGACAGGGATATCATTGTAAGCCTGGTTTCCATGATTTTTTACTAAGACTGTCAGTTGCTCCGGTTTTCCTGCTTGCCGGAATGGAGCAGCGAACCACACTGAATCAATGCTCAAATTTTGCTCTCGGACACCGGCAACTAAAACGGCTTGTAAATCATAGCGATCAATTCCATCAAAAGACTTAAAATCTGTGGTTGATTTTTGAAAATCTGAAATAATATACACTGGCATTGCTGCATCATCAGTAAGGTATGACGACGTGGTCCGACGAAGCCTTTCCATCGTGTTAGTGAGTGTTGAACTTACCGGAGTGACTTCAATTTTACTGATTTCATTCATAAAATCATCTGCGGGCATTGGCCGGTAAAAACGCGGGGGCATATCGTTGGTCATCAAAAAATACTGCACATCCTGCCCAAAGGCTTCAGCTATTTCAGTGGCCTTTTGTTTGGCAATGTTTAACACATTTCCGTTTTCACCCTCATTTTGCATGCTGTATGAATTATCAACACATACTACTACATATTGGCTTTGGGATGAATCAAGTGCATTTTCATTTTGAAAAACCACAGGTTGTGCAAAAGCAAACACAAGCATCGCAATGGCCAAAATACGACTCAACAAAATAAGCAACTGTTTGAGTGTGGTTCGTGAACGTGATTCTTTCTGCACCGATTCCAGAAAACGGGTCTGGGAAAAATACACCGTTTTGTGGCGCCTGAAACTGAACAGGTGAATGATCACCGGTATTGAAACCGCTGTTAATGCCCACAAAAAAACAGGATATAAAAAACTCATAATGTGTGTATTAATTGCTTCGAATCAACAAAAATAAAAAAATAAATAAGTTTTACCTCAAGGTATGAGTAATTCAGATGAAGATAACTTTAGATATTCATGAGCCCGGTCTAAAAAGTCATTTTATCCCACAAAGACACAAAGAAATCACAAAGTTAAATTTATTGAATACCAGTACTTTGTGAAAATTGGTGTCTTTGTGGCTTGATGGAAAATTTTGTGCAAATTTTGTGCAAACGAGGGCAGAGCCAAGCCGCCGCCCTGAGCAAAGCCGAAGGGTTGCTTGAGTTATGCCGAGTGCAGCCAAAATTATGTAAGTTTTGTTATTTTTACTTTTTAAACTGAACTCATTCATATTAACAAAAAAGGCAGCAGAGAAACATTACCGGGATATTTCTCAAGCCACCTTGATATAATACTATCCAAGTTCTGTTATTCTATCACAATAACAGCAGCCGGATCAATGACACGGAAAGTAAACGATTCAGTCAGATACAAATGCACTTCTTTTTTATCGTGCGCCTCGTATCCTATGGTAATGTCACTGCCAAGCGTCATTCTGAAAGCCTCTTCATCATCAGCAAGCAACAATCCGCCTTTTACTGCATCTGAAGGAATGATTTTTCCGCCGATGGTATCAAGCAAATGCTTTCTGAGCGGATATCCTTTGCTCTGACTGTTGATTTTTGTGTAAAGCTCATTGCTGACAACAAGGTTTACATCATCTTCAATGCCTTCTTCTTTAAACATCAGCATTCCTTTTACTACCGTGTCCATCAGGTTGTCAACATTGTTACCAAGCTTCAATACAGGATGTTCACTGACTTTACTCAAGCCTTCAATGCCGGCTTTATTAAACCCATTGTAAATTGCATTTTCTTCAAATGCAGCGAATTTTTTAGCGGCATCGTCCAGGTTATCAAGGTCAAAAGTTTCAGACCCGCGGCTGATGTTATCCAGTTCCCAGATGTTGAGAGAAAATGGCATGCGTATTTCCACCAACGGCAATACCTTATGCACACCATATTGCACATCTGATTTTTTCTGGTTGGCAGGCACATCAAGCTCTCCGATATTTACGGATGCTGTGTCAATGCCTTTCGGGCCTTCAACACCAATCACTTTTCTGGCTGTCAACGAAGCCGTTAAAATATCTTTGGCTTCTTTATTGATTTCTTCCCACGCCTGGGCAGAAATCGGGGCAAATGATCTTCTGAGAATTTCCATAATGTTATCTCCTTTCTTTATTTTAATTTACCAATTCCTAAGTCATTTCCTGATGCATCATCATCATGTTCATCATGGTCGTGATGAACAATATCACCTTCTTTAAACAACCATTCACGCAATTCAGCATCCCATCCGGGCATGTTTCTGCGCAACCATTCAATGGCCATACAGGCATGTTCAATTTCTTCATCACGGTTGTGAGCCATGATCTCTTTTAACTCTTCATCTTCACTGACATCAACACGTTGGTGATACCAGTCAATAGCTTCAATTTCTTCTTTTAAACTGTTCAGGGCTCTTGAAAAGTCCCTTGCTTGTTTGCTGAGTTCTTCAGCAGGTTCATGATAATTTGACATAGTGTTTTGTTTTATTTGTTAAACATTTATTTAGTTACTTATATAAACGATAAATTTAATTGTTTATATTTATTTGACAAACTTTTTTTGATTTTTATTATACCTCAAATATGATAAAAATCAGTGGGAAGATCTATGCATATATATAATGTAAATTTGTTTTTAATCCGACTTGCTGATCTGATACCAAGTTGCATTCATCTGTGCAATATTTTATATTATCATTGGTATTTTTTAAACTGTTTGAATATTAGATAATTGGGCATTGAAAATTATTTGTTTTTTGATATTTGTTATTTTTAAAATTCAATAGTTTTCTAACAGACACTAATTAGTGCTTGTCAATAGAGTCAGTGTCTAATTCATAATGTTCGAGTTCAAGGCTTGCGAAGTATTGGCAACCAGGAGTTTACTGGCGTAAATGACTGGTTGTCAATGCGAGCGTAACGCAGAAATCGGACATTATGGACGGACACTAATTAATCAGGGTAGAAATTTTCTGCTTATCCGAAAACTTTTTCCATTATCTTTACGTATTAATAAAAAAAGGTATTTATTTAGACAAAATAAAAAGGAGATATAATTATGGAACAAGCAAAAAACGCATTATCAAATGAAGATTGGATTCAGGCCGATGGATACCAAAAAGGAACGTACGCCAAAATATTGCGTGATGAAAATGGTGGAAAAACCATGTTGTTACAATTGCCAAAAGGGTTTTATATGCCGCCTCATTCTCACATTACCACAGAACAACATTTTGTGCTGGACGGCGAGTATATCAGCAATGATGTAACATACACTGTTGGTACTTATCAACGCTTTGCTCCTGGGGATGAACATGGTCCGTTTAGCTCTGAAACCGGGGCACTGATACTGGTATGCTGGGACCCTTTGGAAATTAAAAAAGCAGAATAAGTTTTATAAATAATCAGTCATCATTTAAGCTGCTTTGAATAATTATGGCTGCACTCGGCATAGCCATGCCCTCGTTTGCACAAAATTTGCCACAGATTACACCAATTTGCGCAGATTTTTTTGTGAATGTAAATGAAAATCTGTGTTAATCAGTGGAATCTGTGGCATATTAATGGTTAAGAATACTTGTAACTGTTCACATTTTAAAATTAAATAACTGTTAATTGACCTAATTTCTAATTGCTCTAATTAATCTAAAAAATGACCAATAAAACTAATAACAAAAAGTGGGATTTAGAAGAAAGAACAGCTAAA
>JAYENB010000009.1:0-6038 GCA_034721855.1 Bacteroidota bacterium | reverse complement strand
ACCATTAATGCGGTGGCTGACCTTTGTGAAAACGATGCAGCCATTACTCTCACGGCCGCAGATGCAGGTGGCACATGGAGCGGCACAGGCATTACTGATCAGTCAGCCGGTACTTTTGATCCTGCAACAGCAGGTCCGGGTAACCACATTATTACTTACGAAATTAGCGGCAATTGTGGCGATTCTGATACTGAAACCATTCACGTGGATACCATGCCGGATGCTACCATTACCTATCCCGGTGCTTTCTGCGCTGGAGATGCTGCTGTGACACTTACTGCAGCTACTGGTGGCGGTACATGGAGCGGTACAGGCATCACCGATCCCGTAAACGGCACCTTTGATCCGGACGTTGCAGGAACAGGCAATTTTGTTATCACTTATGAGATTAACAACGGAGCATGCCTGGCATCTGATCAGGTAACCCTGTACGTTTCTGACGAATATGATGCTACCATAGACCCGGTCAGCGACCTTTGCGAAAACGATGCAGCCATTACACTTACCGCAGTTGATGCAGGTGGCACATGGTCAGGTATCGGTATCACAGATGAATATGCAGGTACATTTGATCCTACTGTGACAGGAGCCGGAGACTTTACCATAACGTATGAAATTAGTGCCAGTTGCGGTGATAGCGACACTGAAATCATCCATGTGGATGCTATGCCAGATGCTACCATCAATGATCCTGGTGATTTCTGTGCCGGGGATAATCCCGTAACTCTTACCGCTGCCGAAACAGGCGGAACATGGAGTGGAACCGGCGTAACAGGCGACCAGTTTGATCCTTCGGTAGCAGGCATTGGAATACATACCATATCATACGTGATCACTAACGGAACCTGTACGGCTGAAGATTATATTACCGTAGAAGTTGCTGAATATTTTGATGCAAGCATCACACCGGTGGATGACCTCTGTGAAACCGACCCCGTTGTTACACTCAACGCTGTTGATGCAGGTGGTACATGGAGTGGTGACGGCGTATCAGGTGACCAGTTTGATCCTGCTGCTGCAGGCCCCGGTGACCACGTTATCACGTATAGCTTTACCGGTGCGTGCGGCGATTCAGACCAGATTACCATCCATGTGGATGAAATGCCTGATGCTACCATCAATGATCCCGGCTCATTCTGTATCAGCGATGATCCGGTAACCCTCACTGCAGCGACATCTGGTGGTACTTGGAGCGGATACGGTGTGACCGGGAATCAGTTTGATCCTCAAACCGCCGGCATTGGGAATCAGATTATCAGCTATGAAATTGTCAATGGGACATGCTCAGATGCCGATAACATTGTGGTTTCTGTTGGAGCAGCACCTGATATTGACATCACAACAACAGATGCAACCACATCCTCATCAACAGATGGTTCTGCGACAGCTATTGCCAGCGGTGGCCTTAGCCCCTATTCATATTACTGGTCAAACGGTGACACCGACGCTACTATGGAAAATGTGCCATCAGGAAACTATTCCGTTATGGTTACCGATGCAGCAGGTTGTGTTTCCACGGCTCCCGTGCATATTGATTTTCTCAATAACATCGCCGGAAACACCACCAGCTTTAAAATTTATCCGAACCCGGCCAAAAAGAAAGTGTTTGTGAAAATGTCAAACATAAACAACGGCAACATTGAACTGGTAAACATGCTTGGCCAGGCCGTGATAAAGAAAACCATCGAAAGGAACATTGAGACATTTGATGTGGCAGACCTCAAACCCGGCATTTACTTTATCCGGATCATGACAGACAATCAGCAATATGTCAACAAACTGATGGTTGAATAAGCCTCAGCTCATAACCAAAAATGAAAAGCGGTTGCTCCCTTACGGAAACAACCGCTTTTTTTTTGTGGTTTTGGGTTTACATTATGGTACGATTTAGAGCGATGGGGAGATTGCACGATGGCACGATAGAGTGATGGGGCGTGTTGGCGAGTTGGCGATAGAGCAAGTTGAAGTGTTGGCGAGCTGGCGATGGGGTGATGGGGTGAGTTAGCCCGATCGTTCAGGGATGAAAACAGTTTGCCGACAATTTTGTTTTGACCACGAAACACTATGAATTATATTTTAAGCATAGCGGAATGCCACAGCCTTCAGTTCCTGGTTTGATTTTGAAATACCATATTTTGTTTCCACCTCTCTCCATTGACTGACAGCAGCTTTTACCTCATCAATAATGCTTAATGCCCGGGCTTTATCAAGGCGGAAATATTCATGAACATCCATGGCAAGTTCCAGGTCTAAAGCATTGTCATCTTCAGAAATATTTAACTTTAAACCTGTATCATTTTCAACCGGATTGATGTCAAAAGCCGGGGATAAATGCCATCCATCATCCGATAATAAAAAGCCATGATTTCTCAGGTGATCATCGGTATTTGAGATACAAATATTAAAAACTATCCTGCGCCATAGCTCATGCAGATCTCCATTCACATTGACACCATGGCTGGTAATAAAGTCCACCAGTTCAAGATAACTCACATCTGCTGATGCATCAGCACCATCAGTATAACCAAGTTGAGTCATGGCCGATGTAAAATGAATACGTTTCCCTTTCTTCGTTCGGTCAAATCTTTTGGTAAGAAATGTATGATAATTGCCGGAGAACGTTTTGGCCCGGCATTTCGCCATATCTATTTCTTTTTGGGTGCACGTTCTTTTGTTGATAAGCCTATATCTTGCAGCTTTCTGCCCAGCTTATCATCACTGGCCAAAAACAGAAAGTCTTCTTCCAGACCCAATGCATGCAACACACTAATGTAATGACCAATACTTACAGATGGCTGACCTTTCTCAATGGACAATAACGTAGGCCTGCTTATACCTGCCCGTTCTGCAAGCATTTTACTGCTTAATTTGCGGCGCAACCGGGCAAGCCTTATTTGTTCTCCAACTGTCCGGAGTATGTTTTGCGTTTTGGGTAAAAGCTTACGGTTTGAACTCATAACGTAAATTATTTTTTACAAATATACATATTTTTGTTAAATATGATTAACATTATAAGTTTTTTTTGATATTTTTTAATGATCCAATCCTTATTGTGTTGGAATCAGACTTGTAAGAGCCTCAGAAGGGATTCGAACCCATGACCTACTACTTACGAGGCAGTTGCTCTACCACTGAGCTACTGAGGCATGTTAAAAGACTGATCAAAATTAGGAATTTTAAAAGTTTAAATCCTAATTACTTCGCAAACAGGCTTTTAAGTATAATAAACAGTACAATGCAAAGATAATGATAATATTTCAATGCTTATTGTGTTGGAAACTGACTTTTAAGATTTTTTTGACGAATAAATTGTTCATCATAAATATAAGTTTCAATCCTTATTTTGTTGGAATCTGATTTTTAAAAAAAGTACAGTCAAACTATTAACACAGCTAACCGTGTTTCAATTGCTCGCTCCCTCTTCCGAAACACATCCCGCTCGCGAACCCAAAACATGATTGTTTATTTTAGCGGTGGTTTTGGGTTTCCAGTATGGTACGATTAAAAGCGATGGGGCGAGCTGGCGATGGGGAGATTGCACGAAGGCATGAAGGCACGATGGGGAGATGGGGTGAGTTGGCGAGGGGGCGATGGCACGATATCACGATGGCAAATCAGGTAATAATTGAAATGTGTGCCGGTAATGTGCATAAATACCTTAATTATATGATAATCTTTTTCAAATATTCTGTCAATTCTTTATAAACGGTGTCAAAATCAGGCAAATTACTAGCCGGAATTTGATGTGTCAGGCTTTGAGACCAGGCACGCTTGTTCCTTATGTATTTTTCTTTATTAACAAAATCCATCAATCCTTCAATTGTCAAATTTTTCAGTACCGACTTTTTAAACAGCAAATCCGTTAACCCCCGATATGAATCAGCATAAAGCATTGTTCTCAAATACCATACATCGTAAATATCGCGAGGACGGTTTCGCTGTTTTAGTGCCCGGATTTTTTCAGAAAGCAATTCTCTAAAATCATAGCAAATAGCTTTCCTGCATATCTGATCTGCATCAGAATACGGATGCATTATTTTTTTTGCAACTACAGGGAGTATCAAGCTTTCCGAAAAACTAATATCCAGTTTTATTGAGGTCTGCCAGCGAGAAGACGGCAATGGCCTTTGATTTGGGCTATGATCAGCACCCCAAAACTTTATATCCACTTTGTATCCCTGAGATATGTTTTCATGTTGTTGTTGTTTAAGACTGGCAAGATTAAATCTAATCCCAGATGCTTTGCTTGCCATTTTTATTACTTTATTCAAAAAGCGTTTATTAATAACAAATCCATCATCAATCAGCGTAAAATCCAGGTCTTCCGAAAAACGATAATCCCTGATATAACATTTATGCAAACAGGTTCCGCCTTTAAACACAAAATTTTCGCAAACATCCGGGAAAGAAAACATGGCATTTAAGAAATGACCCAATACCCAATCTTTGTCTATGGTTGTTTTGGGAACATGCTTTTTATTTGCTATTTCAGCTATTTCTTTCTGCTTAATCATACTAATGAAATGAATTTGCTATTGCCAGTATTTCTTCTTCATCGATATTTAACACCAACCTCCATTTTTGCAGGTATTTTCCTTTGGCAGGTAGCGATGCATCAAAAGAATTGTAACTCTCAGTACGCACACCCTCAGCAAACTTTAGGAAATACTCCATATTAGGTTTTTCAAGCAATTCTGTCAGATAGGCCAAACGCTTTGTAAGGGCAATATTATTTACTGCTTTGCAATATTGAACCATTTTTCGCGCACTCAGTTTGGCTTTATTAAAGGCCTTAATTGTTTCATTATACCCCCCGGCATATTGAAGCTGATCAAAGCAATCCACAATGGTCTTTTCCACATCAGTTATATAGTAAGTATGATTCCCATATCCCATTTGTTTGTATCCTTCCAGTTTTTCAGTTTTGACCTTGACAAACCGGAAAGGAGAACCAATTCCATTTACCGAACGCTCTCCTTTGCGTTTACTGTTCTGGACAAATATCTTATTCGGAAATTGTTCTGTTAATCCATGTGCATTGAGTGCAGTCCAATAGGCAATGCCACCATCAGTAATCATAAAACAAGCAATAACTTTTTCGTCAGTAAAATACCTTCTGCGATATTTCCCTTTTTCAATCGAGACTATCATCTTACCCTGTATTAAATATCTCAAGGCATTATGAAGGGATTTTGCACTCAAACCGGTTTCATCCATTAACATATCCAGGGAAAAAACATCCCATTGGTTTTCATCAAGCATGCTTAATATGACATCCTGTGGTTTCATAATTTCATAATATTTCGTGTATTCATATACTGCTTTTTGCAGTATTTGAACCCTTATCTTATTATGCGCAATATACAGCTTAAAAACATAACATCAAACAATTATAAAAATAATTTTCTTAAAACTATTAAATTTGCAAACAGCTTAGTTTTATCATAAAACCCGTTGTACCCCGTATGTATCAATTTCTATCAGCACTGCTGAGAGTTTTGTTATAAGGATATGCTTTATGAAATTGCTGCATGCACCTCTGAAACTAATATTATTTTACCTTTTGTTGTGGTTTCCCATAGTAAAAATAATAAAATGATACAACGAAAGGTAAACCCAATATCTACATGAATTGACTGCTATCAGAGAAAACTGGCTCATCTGTATCAATTAAAAAAACCAAATTAAATATGACAAAATCACTATTTCTATCACAGTTAGTGTACCAGTACCATAATTTTACTGCAAAAAAAATATCCTGATAAAGCACATGTGCATTAAAAACCAGGGGACAAAAAATTGTAATACCATAATCACCAGCAGTTAGCCCGATCGTTCCGGGATGAAAACAGTTTGCCGGTAATTTTGTGTTGACACCGAAACAATACGGTTTACGTTTTAAGCATAGCGGAATGGGGTTTCAATCCTTATTTTGTTGGAATCTGATTTTTAAAAAAAGTACAGTCAAACTATTAACACAGCTAACCGTGTTTCAATTGCTCGCTCCCTCTTCCGAAACACATCCCGCTCGCGAACCC
>JAYENB010000008.1:4597-28217 GCA_034721855.1 Bacteroidota bacterium | reverse complement strand
CGTCTTCGTTCCACTTCGCCGGACAGGTTTTTTTGATTTTTTCAAAATAAAAAAAGTAAGCATAGCCTTAGTTACGTGAGTCTTTTTTTTATAAAGAAAAAACGAAAAAGAACAAAACTTGGGGCGTCATATTTGACTTGACATGACACTAACAAAAGCTGCTGTACCGGAACTCAGATTTAGGCCGTAGGCAGAGACCATACCTAATGGGGGCAAATTGGCTCCCGCTGCCCTGTAAAATATTTTCTTGTGATGGGTTGCTGTTATTACGCGTCCGTTTCCTTTGAAGTCAATTTACTAAATTCACTCCCTAAAAAATTCATTACCTGACACAACTTTTTTTCATTTCATGCGTATATAACAATAAATCTCTGTATTATGAATCAAAAAAAAGTAGTGGTAATAACAGGTGCTTCATCCGGCATTGGATTAGCCCTTTCCAGAGAATATGCCAATAAAGATTTTTCTGTGGTTATGGCAGCCAGAAGCAATGATAAGCTTAATCAGTACGCAAAAGCAATGTCAAAGCAAGCGGAAGTGTTAGCCGTTCAAACGGATGTTACCAGCCAGGAAGATTGTAAGAACCTCATCGAGAAAACCATTGAAAAATTTGGCCGCATTGACATCCTTATCAACAACGCAGGTATATCCATGCGTGCTTTGTTCGAAGACATAGACATTACAGTAATGCGTCATCTGATGGATGTCAACTTTTGGGGAACGGTATATTGCACACAACATGCCCTGCCCTGGCTTGTAAAAACCAAAGGAACAGTAGTAGGCGTTACATCGGTAGCAGGGATTCATGGTTTGCCGGCACGCTCGGGATACAGCGCTTCTAAATTCGCGATGCAGGGGTTCCTTGAAGCCATACGCATTGAAAACCTGCATAAAAAATTGCATGTGTTGATAATAGCACCAGGTTTTACAGCAAGCAACGTCAGGAAATCTGCCCTCACTGCCAATGGCACACCACAGGGGAAATCTCCTCGCGATGAAAGCAACATGATGTCCCCTGACAAGGTCGCACGTAAAATTTATAAAGCCATACGGCAACGGCGGCGGTTTATTGTGCTTACCACCGTTGGGGTTATTACAAATCTTGTCAAAAAATTCTGGCCTGCATTTCTTGACCATGCATTTTTCAGAGCCATGAAAAACGAACCCGATTCACCATTAAAATAATTTTTTTTATTTTTGTTTTACCAATTAAAAACCTGAGCTATGAGAAAATATTTTCCTGTTTTATTAATGATGTTATTTGCTTCGGGTATATACGCTCAAACATATACCGTCGAAGTAAAAGTAAAAAATGTAAAATCAGACGATGGATACATCAGTGTTGCTCTTTATAACAGTGCTGAAACCTTTCCATCAGACAAAAAAGAAGATATCTTCATGGGAAAAAAGGTCAAAACATGCCAGGGAAGCACCACGGTAAGTTTTGACAGCGTTCCACCAGGAAAATACGCCATGGCCATATTGCACGATGAGAATAACAATGACGAAATGGATAAAAATTTTTTGGGAATCCCACAGGAAGGGTATTGTTTTTCTGAGAACGCAAAAGCAACTTTCGGAAAACCAAAATTTGATGAAGCCGCGTTCAGGGTTCGCGGGGATGTTTATACCACTGTTTTTATGAATTACTAACACATCAAATCCGGATAAGGTGTAAAAGTTCAAAGCTCAAAACCCAAAACTTTCACAATTTTGACTATTTTTGCTTATCATGAAAGAACAACCGGTGCTATGTTTCGTTGATTTTACAGACATCACAGAAAACCTGAAACTGTGGGCAGCATTTCTGCATAAAAAAACAGGACGTCCCATTGACTTGCTTTTCGTCAGGGATAACAACACGCCGATTGTGCTCGGTAAGAAAGTTGATGAAACCACCATCAGAAAAAAACTAAACAGGTTCCGGTCAGATGCCGGCATCACATCAGGGGAAAATTACATCAAAGAAGGATGTAATTGTACTTTGATCAGCAACATAGCTGAAAGCAAAGATGCCATATACACCATCATCCCAGTACACAAATACAACGATGTACAGTTTTTAAACGGTAAAACAGTGTTGAAAATGCTCAGAAAATCCCGTATTCCGGGGCTTATTATTCCTGAGAAAAACAAGTTTATTCTGCCCCAATCAGTGAGTACGATAGCCAATTTTCGCCGGGCACAAAAAATAACTGCCCCCTGGCTGGTTCACTTGTCCAAATACCTGGATTTGAAAATCAACATGTTCATGCCTGCCAACAGCGAACAACAAGTAAAGCACAATTTTTCATTCATCAGCCGATTTTGTAAAGACCATGGCATCACACCGGAAACCAATATATCCTCAGAAATAAAAACTGACAAACACATTCTGAAGCAGCTTTCAGAAAACATTCACATGCTTCATTTGGGCCCTCAACCTGGTTTTTTTGACCGTTTGTTTGGGGACAATGACGCCAGGATTGTATCCAATAAATACGGTACCCCGGTCTTTTGTGTCAATTCCCGTGATGATTTGTTTGTTCCTTGTGTATAAGAGGAGCATTGAGATAATTTCAGGCATATTCCTTGCACATAGATGAAATATACATAATTTTGTAAGCTTTGAAATGTCAATAATGGAAGGCAATTTTGCATCAACATATATGTTACCTATCGTTATTGGGATAATAATGATAAACCTTGGGTTTTCCCTTGACCTCAGGGATTTTAAGGAAATCATTAAAAATCCAAAACAAATAGTAATCGGGCTTATCTCCCAGATGATACTTTTACCCCTGATTGCTTTTGGCATTGCCAATATATCGGGTTTGTCGCCGGAATTGAAAGTTGGGATAATGATCATCGCTGCATGTCCGGGAGGGGCAGTGTCTAATCTGATTACCTACTGGTTAAAAGGAAGCGTTCCTTTGTGTATTTCACTCACAACTTTAAATTCCTTCCTTATTTTAATAACCATGCCGGCCATCGTGTATTTTTCGTTGTATTTTTTCACGGGAGATGCAGGCATAATTGACACGCCAGTGACTTCAATGATAATCAAGATCTTTTTTATGATTTTGATACCGGTGGGAATTGGGATGTATGTAAGGTATAAAAATAAACCCGGGGCACAAAAGCTCGAATCATACATGAAATACCTAACCACATTGTTACTAGCTGTGGTTTACAGCTTTGTGATCTTCGAGAAAAAGGATGGGGAGATGACAAAGCTGAGTGAATATATGGAAATCGCTCCCTGGGTATTTGCGATGAATGTATTGGGTATGACTGCAGGTTTTTTGATGGGCAGATGGAGTGGGCTCAACATCAAAAAACAGATTACGCTGTCCGTGGAAGTGGGGATTCAAAATTCTGCACTTGCCATTACCATTGCAGGAAGTGAAGTCTTTCTCGGCAACCATGAAATGGCATTGCCTGCAGTAGTGTATGGTGCTTTTACGTTTTTTAATGCAGTTATTTTTGGCATGATCATCAAAAAGATAAACCCCCGAAAAAACATATAATTTCCAATGCATTTTCAGGATACTTGTGTTTTATAGCTTGCCAACCTGAAAGCATTCCTTATTTTTGTAAAAACAGTTGTTATGGCGTTATCAATAAAAAACAAAAACATTGACAAATTTATTTTGATAGGTGATAAAGTATTAAAAAGTGGTTTTGAAATTGAATTCAACAATGAAAAATACATTATTCTGCCCCACAGCGCTATTTTGATGCTGATACGTGATGAAGGTTTGTTTGAATGATCTGCATAAGCAGCCAATGAATAACTTGCGTTAAGAAACACAATAAATACCAGTCATGGAGAAATTTGCTCCGCTGATCTCAGGGGGATAACAGCCCAAAAGCAAAACCCTTGTTCCTCATGTTTCGGAACAGGTTTACTTTTGTAGCGAGGGAGGGGTTCGAACCCTCCACCTCATGATTATGAATCATGCGCTCTAACCAACTGAGCTACCTCGCCGTTTATTTCTTCCTTTCTTCCTTCCATATCCCTGTCGTTCTTTCACCCTATCGTCCTATCTCGCTATCGTTCTTTTCAAATGAGCTGCAAATATAGTTATCCGTTTTTTTATTGCAAAATTCTTGGTTGTTTATTTTATTTTCCCTATTTTGCTAAGCAATATAAAGCATCGTGAGCATGGAAAAAAACATCAAATATGAGTTGGAATACACCTTAAACACAACTCCCAAAGTTTTATATACCCGCCTGGCTACTGCAAGTGGATTATCTGAGTGGTTTGCTGATGACGTCAAAATTCAGGATGATGACATTTTTACTTTCATTTGGGAAGGCAGTGAACAACAGGCAAAATTACTGGAGCGTAAAAAAAACAAGTGGGCAAAATTTAAGTGGCTTGATGGTGAAGACAATGATAATTATTTTGAATTCAGGCTATCCTACGAAGAATTGACAGGAGATCTGGCACTCATCATCACTGATTTTGCCGATGATGAAGAAGAAAAAGAAGACAACATTGAACTATGGGATGCGCAAATTCAGGAATTAAGGCGTGTTCTGGGGTTATAATAATTCCATTTGATTTATACAATAAACATCCCTAAAAAAACATTATTTTTGTAGCAGTAAATATAATTTACCTTGAATAAACTGCAGAAATACATCACTACATCCTTTATCGGGCCCCTGATAATAACTTTTTTGATATCCATCTTTATGCTTCTGATGCAATTTTTATGGAAGTATATTGATGATCTGGTAGGTAAGGACCTTGAATGGTATGTCATTGCTGAATTGCTATTTTACGCTTCTGCAACTTTGGTTCCGATGGCTTTACCATTGTCCATACTACTCTCTTCGCTTATGTTGTTTGGCAACATGGGTGAAAATTATGAATTGTTTGCTTTAAAATCCAGTGGCATTTCTTTGTATCGCATCATGAAACCACTTATTGTACTTGTATTTATCATTAGCATCGGGGCTTTCTATTTTTCAAACAACATACTACCCATTACCAACCTAAAGATGCGCACATTATTGCACGATGTAAGAAACCAAAGGCCGGAAATCAGCCTCCAGGAAGGGATATTTACAGATGCCATTGACAATTTCAGCATCAAAGTAAGAGAAAAAGACAAGAAAGACAATGCCTTGCACGATATATTGATTTATGATCACAGGGGAAAGCATTCCAATGCCAGTGTCATTACAGCAGACCACGGCACCCTTAAAGTCACAGCTGACAAATCATACATCATTCTGACCTTGTATGATGGGTATTATTATGATGACATTTCAGATCGCAGAAGAGGCAGGCGTTCAACCAGTTTTCCCTACCAAACAACAAATTTCAAGAAAAAAACCATTTACCTGGAAAATGAAAGCTTAGGCTTAAATCGCAGCGATGAAGATTTGTTTAAGGATAATTTCGAAATGCTCTCCCTTGCCCAGTTAGACAACGCTATGGATTCATTGGGTTACGATCTGATCCGACGAAAACAGGTTGTCGGAACCAACATCATGAAATACTCTCTCTTCAGAGGCCTGAGGGCCCATGATCCGAACAGAAACGTTGTTCATCACGAAACATCACACATTCTCCTCAAAGGAACACGCATATTGGACAGTGTTAAAAATGTATCTATTGACAGTGCAGCCAAATCCAAAAACAATGCGCAGGCTTCAGACACCAAAAACCAACAAACTGCCGCGGCAGAAAAAAAGGAAATGCTTAAAAAACCCAAAAGCAAAGCCAAGAAAGATCAGGCTAAAGTGGATAAAATGAAAAATCTTGATGTTCGCTTTCCTTATGCCGAAATTGACACTGTTGATAAATCCACCATTGAAATCATCAATATTGACAGCCTGTATAATCAACTGTCAACCATTGAGCGCAACCGCATGGTTAATTTTGCACAAAATCATGCGAGATCCACACAGACTTACATTTACTATGCCGGAAAAGAAATAGAGGGAAGCCGCAGATGGATAACCCGCCACGAAATTGAGTGGCACAAAAAATTCGTATTGTCGGTTTCCTGCCTTGTTTTATTCTTTATTGGCGCTCCACTGGGGGCTATTATTCGTAAAGGCGGCTTTGGCATGCCGGTAGTTATTTCAGTGCTGCTCTTCATTATTTACTTTATCATTTCCATGTTCAGTGAAAAAATGGTTCGCGAAACCATACTTCCTCCCGAAATCGGCATGTGGATGTCAACATTTATCTTGCTCCCGGTTGGTTTTATACTTACCATTAAAGCTGCCAACGATTCAATGAATGTCAGGCCTGAGACCTACGATCTTATTATTCAAAAGCTACGTGCATTATTTAAACGAAAACGTCGCAAACATAAAAATAACCGTAACTAATCAAAAATGGTTAAGAAAGAATAATAGTAGTTAAGAATGGTTACTATTAATAGGTGTTAGGTGTAGGAAAAGTTTCCCTCCTAACCCATAGCCCCTAACACCTAAAGCCTCTCATTTCGGATGGGGGAATCATAAGTAACTGATTTTAACTTATATTAACCGTTATTAACCGAAAATTTTTATGACTTACCAGTTACCGAAAAACCCTTAAGTTTTCTTATCTTGCAACAATTTTGAAAGCGAATTACAATGCATATTTTGTTTCTTGCAAATAAAGTTCCCTGGCCACTGAAAGACGGTGGTGCTATTGGCACATTTAACCTTGCCTATGGCCTTCATCTCAATGGTTGTGATGTTTCCATCCTTGCCATGAACACATCCAAACACCCTGTGGGTGCTAAAGATATCCCAACAGATGTGCGTGAAAATTTAAAAATAGACGCGATAAACATCAACACCGACATCCGTTTTTCCTCCCTGATAAAAAACTTTATTTTTTCACGTAAACCCTATATAGCAGAACGTTTTGAGAGTGATAAATTCAGAGAAAAACTCAAACACTACCTTCAAACAAAAAAATTTGACATCGTCATCCTTGAAATATTGTACATGGGAACCTATATCCCCATTATCAGGGAATATTCCGATGCACACATCAGTTTCCATGCACCCAACATTGAACATGAAATCTGGCAACGCATTGCTAAGCATAAAAAGAACCCTTTAAAAAAGCTGTACTTTAAACTTTTGTCCAGGCGCATCAGGCGGATGGAATCCGACTTGATTAACACATACGATTCCCTTGTACCTGTTTCTGAAACCAACGCAGCTACTTACAAGCAAATGGGAATAAATGTACCTGTGTTTGTTGCCAGAATCGGGGTTTTCTTTGACAAAATAGACAGGTACATTCAACATCATAACAACGCCAATGAAACACTATCCTTTGCCCACATTGGTGCACTCGACTGGCTACCAAATCTTGAAGGCTTAGTATGGTTTTTAACAAGGGTATGGCCTGATGTGCATAAAAAATGTCCGGGCATTAAATTCTATATTGCAGGCCGCAACGCCCCTGAAAAGATACTCGAAATCTGCAACAAGCCCGGTGTAGAATACCTTGGTGAAGTACCTGATGCCTACAAATTTATATTGTCAAAAAGCATTATGGTTGTGCCCCTGCTCAGTGGTAGTGGGATGCGCGTAAAAATCATCGAAAGCCTTGCCCTTAAGAGAGCCATCGTTAGCACCTCAGTCGGAGTTGAAGGCATTAACCTGATCAACCATAAACACATCTTGATTGAAGATGATCCAAAAGCCTTTGCCAGGGTATGCGTGGAATTGTGTGAAGATAAAAACAAGCGCATATCACTTGGAGAAGCAGGAAATCAAATGGTCCGGGAGCATTATGATAACCTGAAAATATGTAAATCATTAACCTCATTTTACCAGGATATATTGAAATGATAGCCCTGCAAATCATATTGTTTGTCTCTGTGTTTGGAATTTTACATTCCTACCTTTTTTTTCCGTTATTGTTGAAATGGAAAGCACAAGGGAAAAGCTTTGATGCTGACACCTTCACCGAAAAAACAAACCTCCCATCCGTTTCAATTATCATTGCAGCATACAATGAGGAAGCAGTCATTGAAGAAAAAGTAAACAGCATTTTTCAAAACGACTACCCGACAGATAAAATTGAAGTACTGATCGGATCTGATAATTCCACAGACAGCACAAATGAAATATGCCTTAGCTTATCTGAAAAACACAACAACCTGCATTTCACTTCATTCAAACAACGCCAGGGAAAAATCCAAATCATAAACAAACTCGAAAAACAAACCAAAAGCCCCATATTGATATTCACAGATGCCAATGTTATTTTTGGTAACAACAGTATTTATGAGTTGATAAAATATTTTAAAAACGATGACATCGGATTGATTGATTCTCATATGATAAACACAGGACTGAAAAAAGAAGGCATCAGTTTTCAGGAAAAATCTTACATAAGCCGTGAAGTATATATCAAACACAGGGAAGGGCTACTCTGGGGAAGTATGATGGGGCCATTCGGAGGATGTTATGCCATACGTAAAAATTTATATCAGGATGTCCCAATCAATTACCTAGTGGATGATTTTTACATCTGCATGAATGTCCTGCAACACGGAAAAAAATGCATCAATAACCTGAATGCAAAAGTTTATGAAGATGTACCAAACAACCTTGGTGATGAATTCCGACGTAAAGTCAGAATTGCTACCGGTGATTTTCAAAATTTGAAACATTTCAGCAACCTGCTATGGCCTCCATGGAATCCCATTGCCTTTTGTTTTTGGTCTCATAAAGCACTGAGGTGGCTGGGGCCATTTTTTCTTATTCTCATTATCATCAGCCTTGGCGTATTGGCATGGTATTATAACTTTTACCTTATTTTGACAATTTTTACATTATTCATATTTTCTTTACCTTTATTTGACCATTTATTTAAGAAATTCAATATTCATAATGTAATTTTGCGTTTTGCAACCCATTTTTTCACCATGAACCTGGCATTGTTTACCGGGTTCATAAGAACATTAAAAGGAGTAAATACAAATGTCTGGCAACCAACAAAACGACATCAGTAAACAACTAAACAGCATCCCTGAAGCGCTTGAAGCCATCAGAAAAGGAGAAATTATTATTGTTGTTGATGATTATGACCGTGAAAATGAAGGCGATTTTATTGTCGCTGCTGAAAAAGTAAATCCTGAGGTTATCAACTTCATGACTAAACACGGGCGGGGATTAATTTGTGCCCCCTTAACCGAAGAACGCTGTGAAGAACTCAACCTAGAGTTAATGGTAGGGAAAAACACCAGTTTACATAAAACCCCATTTACGGTATCTGTGGACCTGACAGGTAAAGGGTGTACGACGGGTATATCAGCCAGAGACAGGGCTAAAACCATAAATGCACTGGTAGATCACAACACAAAACCTACTGACCTGGGGCGTCCAGGCCATATTTTTCCCCTGAAAGCTAAAAACAATGGTGTGATTCGAAGAGCCGGCCATACCGAAGCTTCTGTTGATCTGTCTAAAATGGCAGGGCTTACACCGGGGGGAGCGCTTGTAGAAATTATGAATGATGACGGCTCTATGGCACGATTGCCACAACTGATCAAAATCGCTGAAAAATTTAAACTAAAAATCATTGCCATCAAAGACCTGATATCCTTCAGGCTGGAAAATGAAACCCTGATTGAGCGGGGTACCAGGGTACACCTCCCGACAGATTACGGCATGTTTGACCTTATCCCTTTCAGGCAAACTTCCAACGGGCAGGAACACATTGCTTTGATAAAAGGCGAATGGACAAAAAATGACAATGTGCTTGTCAGGGTTCATTCATCCTGCATTACCGGAGACATTTTCGGTTCACAACGATGTGATTGTGGAGATCAGTTGCACGATTCCATGCGCATGATTGAACAAGAAGGCCAGGGAGTTGTCATATATATGAACCAGGAAGGGCGCGGTATTGGTCTTATGTCAAAAATCGAAGCTTATAAACTCCAGGAAAAAGGCATGGACACCGTAGAAGCAAACATACATCTTGGCTACAATGCAGACGAACGCGATTACGGTGTAGGTGCACAAATTATCCGTAGCCTGGGACTTAAAAACATTCGTTTGCTGACAAACAACCCGGTAAAACGTGCCGGACTTAAAGGTTACGGTATCAATATCGTTGAAAATGTGCCCATTGAAATTCAGGCAAACAAATACAATTATGAATATCTAAAAACAAAACGTGACCGCATGGGTCACCACCTGAATTTTTTAGATGAAGATACAAATAAGAATAATGATAAATAATTGGGAATAACGGTTTCTGTAAATAACTGTTAATAGCGGTTAATAACGGTTAAAAATCGGTTACTTATTAGGCAGAGATGGAAAATGCCTACCGCCCTTTTTGCAGGGAAATTACGATTTATTGCAACTGTTTTTAACCTATGTTAACCGTTATTAACCATTATTTACTGATTTGATAAAAAAGAAAGAAGATATGCTCAATATTGTTTTTATGGGAACACCAGAATTTGCAGTTCCATCACTATACATACTGAATATCAATCATAACATTTCTGCCGTTGTTACTGCTCCTGACAAACATGCAGGCAGGGGAAGAAAACTGCGCCAATCCGCAGTAAAAAAATATGCGTTATCACACGAATTAAAAGTCCTTCAACCACCTAAACTTAAAGACACTGATTTTGTCAGCACCTTGAAATCACTAAACACGGATTTGATAGTGGTTGTGGCTTTTCGTATGTTACCCGAAGCTGTTTGGAAAATACCCCCGTTGGGAACCATAAATTTACATGCTTCGCTCCTGCCCCAATACCGTGGGGCTGCCCCCATTAATCATGCCATCATGAACGGCGAAACCAGCACGGGTCTAACCACATTTTTTATCAACGAAGACATTGACACCGGCAAAATATTGCTCCAAAAACCTGTGAAAATCAATAAATCTGATACGGCCGGATCATTGCACGATAAACTGAAGGTAAAAGGAGCAGATTTAGTCCTAAAAACGGTAAATGACATTGAAAACAAATCAATCCAACCAAGAGAACAACGCATGGTTACATCCCTCAAGCCTGCACCAAAATTGTTAAAGCAGGATTGTCAAATTAACTGGAACGATAAGGCTGAAAACATATGCAATTTCATCCGGGGCTTGAGTCCTTATCCCACATCCTGGTCTAAAATAAAGCTAAAAGATAAAACCATCCGGTTAAAAATATACGATGCTGAATTTGATTTGGCCGCTCATCAACATTCATCCGGCACGGTTATTCAATCAGGGACTGGTAATTTTATCGTTGCCGTGAAGGATGGGTTTATTAAACCGGGCACAATCCAACCGGAAAGTAAACCATCTATGAGCGTGAAAGATTTTATGCAGGGGTATGATATTGATAATGCAAAATTTTTATTGCCAACCACATAATTTTTCCTGAACACTGGTTTTAATCAGGCATGAACAAGTTTTAACGTTTTTTAAAGGATTTTTTTTTTAATTATTTGGTTAAAATTAGATATTTTACAATATTTGCACTCGCAATGACATTATGATTATGTTTTCATGCCAAAGTGGAAGCAATAGTTGTAATGGTTAAGTTAGTTTTAATTGGTTTTCCAGGCATCTCGCCCTACTTCATGAGGTGCCTGGTTTTTTTGTATCATACATTAAAACTTTTGGCTCTATTAAAAAACATTGTTGTTGCGAAAATTTTATCAAATAGAGCTAAACTTTTTTCCAGTCCAGGTGTAACTCCAGTCTTATGATCACTTGATATAAACAGTCCACACATTAACATTATTTTAATAAATATCCATAAAACAATTTGCCTGTTTTTCCGTTTACTAAATAACTAACGTGAGCGCTAGCTCAACATTAGTATATAATGGTTAGTTAGTTTAATTGGTTTTTCCAGGCACCCGGTAATAAGGTGCCTGGTTTTTTTTTGATTAGCCCACAAAGTAAACCATGTATTTGTTTTGCGATAAAAACAATAAAATGTGCATCTTTGTGTTTCTATTGATACAATAAATACAAGATGCAACGACTTTTTTTGCTGTACATTATCATTTTTGGATGTATCGGAATTGTAAAAGCTCAGCACACCGTAGAGATCAACGGGCGTGTGGTGGATGAAATGCATAAGCCCATTCCTTTTGCTAATGTTATTGCAGAAGGACAAGCTGTTGGTACCAGTACAAACCAGGCTGGCAAGTTTAGCCTTAAAATCACAGCAAAAGATTCGGTATATCTTAACATTAGCAGCCTGGGATATAAAGAAAAAACATTTTACCTTGCTGTTGAATCGAAAAAAACGCTTGAATTATTTGCGGTGTTGACATTGGAAATCAGTCAACTTCCAACAGCCACCATAGAAGACACCTATGACCGCAAATCAGGTTTAACCAGGCTGAATCCAAAAAACATTGAATCCATACCAAATACAAGCGGCTTTGAATCAATATTGAAAACATTGCCAGGAGTATCATCACAGAATGAAATGAGTTCCCAATACAATGTCCGGGGTGGCAATTTTGATGAAAACCTGGTGTATGTTAACGACGTACAAATTTACCGTCCATTTCTGGTCAGGTCAGGACAACAGGAAGGATTGAGTTTTATAAATTCCGACCTGGTATCGTCGGTAGTGTTTTCGGCAGGTGGTTTTGATGCCACTTACGGTGATAAATTATCATCAGTATTAGACATCAAATACAAAAAACCCCGCGAAACGCAAGCCAGCTTATCTGCCAGTATGCTTGGCGGCTCAGTGCATGCCGAGGGAAGCAACAAAAACGGGTTGTTGACATACCTAATGGGAGCACGGTATAAAACCAACCGGTATTTGCTTGGCACCTTGGACACCGAAGGCGAGTATAATCCCGATTTTGCCGACATTCAAACCCTCATCAGTTATGATTTCAGCGATGAGTTTGAAATGTCCTTTCTCGGGCATTTCAGCCAGAACACCTACCGCTTTGTTCCTGAAGATAAGGAAACCTCATTTGGTACCATCAATGAGTCCTATAAACTCAAAATTTACTTTGACGGACAGGAAAAAAACAGTTTCACCACGGGAACGGGAGCCGTCACAGGTAGATATCACAAGCAGGATAAGCTGGAAATGAAATTCATTGCAAGCGGATTTTATACCATGGAAAAAGAGCGCTTTGACATCCTGGGACAATATTTTCTCAACAACCTGGAAACCAATTTGGGAGAAGAAGATACAGGTGACAGCATCTCCAATGCCGGGGTTGGAAGTTTTTTAAACCATGCAAACAACAACCTGAATACCGGGGTGTTTAATTTTAAACACAAGGGGGAATTAATAACAGACGGACACAAGCTTTACTGGGGAGGGAAGTACCAGTTTGAGGACATTGACTATATCCTGCATGAATGGCAAATGATTGATTCTGCCGGGTATTCCCTTCCTTACAGCGATGAAGAAGTGTTTCTTTATCATACCGACACATCCAATTTCGATATCTATTCTCACCGTGCCAGTTTATACGTGATGGACAAATATGCATTTGATATTGATAGTGCCGAACTTGATGTTTCTGCCGGCCTGAGAGCCAATTACTGGACTTTTAACAATCAATTTCTGTTATCACCACGCATAGTTTCATCTGTAAAGCCACAATGGGAAAAAGATTTTGTGTTCAGATTATCAGGCGGTTTGTATCATCAGCCACCGTTTTTTAAAGAAATCATAAAACGTGACGGAAGCATTAATCATGACATCAAAGCGCAGTCGTCAGCACAGGTGGTTTTAGGAAGTGATTACGTTTTCAAAGCGTGGGACAGGCCTTTTAAACTGGTAACAGAATTGTATTACAAGTATCTGTATAACCTTATCCCTTACGAAATTGACAATGTGAGAATACGCTACTATGGTGAAAACATAGCGGACGGTTACTCCACAGGTATTGATATCAAACTAAACGGGGAATTTGTCAAAGGTACAGAATCGTGGTTTTCATTGTCGCTTATGCAAACCAAAGAAGACATACAAAATGATGCTTACCGTGAACATTATGATGAAGAAGGCAATATCATGTCACCACACTCCGGAGAGCAGCCGGACACATCAATCATGATTGAGCCCGGTTACATTCCCCGTCCCACCGATCAACGTGTGTCGGCTGCCATTTACTTTCAGGATTACCTGCCGGGGAATCCCACCTGGAAAGTCCATCTGAACCTGGTATATGGGACAGGCTTGCCTTTTGGTCCTCCGAATTCGGAACGCTATATGGCCACAGGACGCATGCCCGATTACAGACGTGTTGACCTGGGTATTTCCAAGCAAATCATTACCACCAGGACAAATTTTCCGGAGGCCAGTCCGTTGCATTACATTAAAGATTTCTGGATTAGCCTTGAATTGTTCAATTTATTCGACATCAACAATACGATTTCGCATATTTGGGTATCGGATATCTACGGCAGGCAATACGCTGTACCCAATTATCTGACTGGAAGAAGGGTGAACCTGAAAATCAATTTACGGTTTTAGACTTTTTGATACTGTGTTCCTATACAGGCGCATTTATTACCGACTGTTACCACAGACCCGTCTGTCCTGCCTGCGTCAGGAAAGGAAGACAGGGAGGCTGATATTCAAGACAAGAAATAAAAAGCAATGCAATTAGGGTAAGTTGCGAACATCTCAACGTACCTATTTCACAAAAGTTTTTGTTATGTAATGCTTTTTGTTGCTCAGCTGCAGGATGTAAAATCCGTGTGCAAACCCGGCCATTGAGATTTGATTTTTAAGCTTACATTGTTTCAGCAAATGACCATATACATCCCTGATTTCAACCTCTGCTCCTTCCAGGTTGTCTGAATAATGAAGCAACAGGGTTTCCGATCTGTTATCGCAATACACATCAAAATCACCGAATTTGTTGTGATCTGAAATCTGTGATGACCCTGTTGTCATAAAACTGCCTTTCAATCCGGGCAGACGATAACAATCGTTTGTCATGTAGGTCTCATGCAAGGAGAAATAATAGCTTGTTCCCGGGTTCAATCCGGTGATGGTACACTGATCATCATCCCCATAAAAGACCGCAAAAGTTTCGGGATCAGGCCCTTCACCCAATCCATATTCCGCATTTGCAATGTATGGCATGTTTGCCTGTGGCTCTGAGGTAATGTCAGTTGATGCTTTGGCCAGCACAAGTATTTTGTCACCCATTCCGCGGACCCATTGCAGGCTTATGCTGTTATCTGTAATGCTTGTAGCAGCAAGACTGTCGCATTGCAATGGCGGAGGAACGCAACCACTGCCTCCCATGAAATCAAAAGACACCATGCTGTAATTGTCTGTGATGTTTGTTACCGGTTTGTTTGTTGGATTTCCGAACCATGACAGGGATGAAGGGGTACTTGCATCCGTAAATGTCTGATTTATGCTGCTTCCGGGAAAAGGACAATCGTCATCATCAATGTTCCCGTTGTTACCGGCATCCATTATTTTAAGGCCAAGGTGGCTTGTTGCATTGATATCGTTGCTGTCAAAATGGTTGTCAATGTAATCCTGATCCACATGATATATCAGCAATCCCTGTCCCGGCAGACTGGCATCAAATCCATTAAGTACTTTGTTTTCAATTAAAAAATATTCGTTGCTGGTGGTTGTCGTAAAATAATAGGCTTGTTGTTCCTGCATGGTTGGCAACATATTAACCGTTACCGGGCTATTCAATTCATCGGCCTCCATCCAGTTATAATAATAGATTTTAGTAAATAAGTTTGGATGTGCGGGTTGTGAACCCATGGGTGTTCCATTCCAGGAGCCATTGCCCTGAAGATCCCAAAAACCTGTGCCACGATAGTCCGGAGCGGTATAATCGGTATCATAAAAATCCGGTGCTCCCAGCAAATGACCGATTTCATGACACATGATGCCTATCTGATTAAGATTTCCCATAGCGTCATCCTCAGGCTGAACAATGTATGCGTTGACCTCTACACCATCAAACATGCGCTGTGCCTGAGAATAACCTGCTTCTTCCAATGTCCACATGTGTGACCATATGTCTGTGGTGTCATAGCTTGCTTCTTCCCCTGATCCCTGATGGATGATAGAAACAGCCTCAACTATTCCATCACCGTCATTGTCATACTGCGAAAAATCAACCGACGGGTCGGCAGCATTTATGGCATCCCAGGCAAATTGACCATAGTTTGCATCAAGGCCATAATAATCATGATTTTGTGATAAAGTAAGCCAATTGCTGCTAAACGAAAACTGCAGGTTAAGCTGTCCGAAACTGACTTCATTAAAATATTCCTGAATGCACCCTGTTCCCCCGTAATTGCTTTGCACAAAAGGCTGTGTCATCTGAGCAGCACTGAACACATTGCTGATGTCAGAATAATTGACCAGCACCACAGGGATGGTTTGTGTGCCAGTAGTGGGCAAACTACCGGGCATTCTATGGTTTTTCTGTGCATTTAAGGGATGTTGTGATTTTATGCGACTGATTTGATCCGGTGAAAACCTGAGCCCCTTATTAATGTGTCTTAAAAAATTCACATCTGATTGACTACGCTGATCCGGATTATGAGCAGGCTGATCAGAACAAACCATGCTTCCTTCTTGATTTTTCACTGCATAACATACCCATCCGTTCTGGTTTTTTAATACCGTATAACCATCAATTGTCTGTGCCCAGTTCACCACAGCGTCACCAAACTGAAACAAATCAACAATGCTACCATCGGGTTGTGTGTAGTTAATAATTCCCGGGTAAGCAGGCACGCCCTGACAATGTCCGATCATACTTTGATTGGGGTTTTTCAAAACTTGAGCTTTTGCCTGCATAGTAAGCATCCCAATAAGGAGGCTAACAAAAATAATATTCACATAAGTTTTCATGATATACAATTTTTGAGGCAAGATAATAAAAATATGAATAAAAGGTAAAAATTTTTATTTATACCATCATGCGCATTGTATTACTCAAAAAAAAGAATAATGTTACTTTTAATCTGTAGCAATTGCTTTAAAAACCACCACATTGTTTTGAGTTTTTACTTTTATGATCACCATGCCTGTATGATTATCTGGAATATATCCAGCAATATTCTGTGTGTTTTTCAGATCAACAGTAGCACTTCCAAGCAATCTGCCACAGACATCATAAATATATAGCACAGCTTCTGAATGCATATCAGACTGCACAAACAATTGATCTTTGAAGCTTGTAGCAGAAACTACAAATTTATACTAAAAAAGCAAAACCTCTTAGTTTTACTTTTTATAATACCTCAAATATTAATACCGTTTTCCAGGTTTACGATAAGGTTTATCATCCCGGCGCTTATCGCGGGGGCCGCCTCTACGGTCACCCTGAGGTTTTTTCTCAACGTATCCTTCCGGTTTTTCAAGCAGGGCCTTTCGGCTGAGCTTAATTTTTCCGGAACGGTCATCAATACCAATCACTTTCACTTTGATTTTATCGCCTTCACTCAACACATCTTCAACAGATTTGATATGCTTCCAGTCGAATTCAGAAATGTGCAGCAGTCCGTCTTTGCCGGGCAGGATTTCCACAAAAGCCCCATACGAAGCCAGTGTTTTGACAGTTCCTTCATAGACTTCTCCCACTTCAGGAACGGCTATAATGGCTTTTATCCGGTCAAGGGCTTTATCAATTTTCTCCTTATTATCAGCAAAAACTTCTACGCGACCCTGATTGTCTTCTTCCTCAATAGTAATAATGCTATCGGTATCAAGCTGAAGTTCCTGGATGATTTTCCCACCGGGGCCAATTACGGAACCAATCATATCCTGTGGAATATTGATTGAAACGATATGCGGGGCATGTTCTTTGTATTCTTCCCGGGGAGCAGGGATTGTTTCCTCAATTTTATCGAGTATGTGTAATCTTCCCTGTTTTGCCTGTTCCAGCGCTTTAGCAAGCACTTCATAAGAAAGGCCTTCTACTTTAATGTCCATTTGGGTTGCTGTGATGCCATCACGTGTTCCGGTAACTTTAAAATCCATATCTCCCAGATGATCTTCGTCACCAAGGATATCACTAAGAATAGCATATTTTCCGGATTTTTCATCCGATATCATGCCCATGGCAATTCCTGACACGGGTTTTGATATTTTCACACCGGCATCCATAAGGGAAAGCGTCCCGGCACATACAGTAGCCATTGAAGATGATCCGTTTGACTCCAGGATATCGGAAACAATCCTGAGGGTATATGGAAAATCAGCATTTTTTTCAGGAATAACAGGAAGCAATGCTCTATAAGCAAGATTCCCATGTCCAATTTCACGGCGGGATGTGAATCTCACGGGACGTGCATCACCGGTTGAAAAAGGCGGAAAATTGTAATGCAGGATAAATTCTTCATAGCCTTTATACATCACATCATCAATGAGCTGCTCATCAAGTTTGGTTCCCAGTGTAACGGTTGTGAGGGACTGAGTTTCCCCCCTGGTAAAAATGGCAGATCCATGCGCAGAAGGCAATGTATCCACTTCACACCATATCGGTCTGATTTCATCAGTTTTTCGTCCATCAAGGCGTACGCCGTTATCCAATACTACTTGCCTGACGGCATCTTTCTGAATATCATGATAATATTTTTTAATCAGATCAATTGGAATGTCTTCTTCGTCTGTATCTTCATAACGTTCCATAAAAGCATCCAGAATCTCATCAAACATTTCTGCTCTTTTGTGTTTGTCAGCAATGCCCTTATTAGCAATGTCGTAACATTTCTGATAGGTTTCATCATACAAAACTTTGTACAACCTATCATCAGACTCAGGTTCTTCCAACTCGCGTTTCTTACCTTTTCCGGCAAGTTTTTCAAGTTCTTTTTGAGCAGCACATTGATTTTTAACTGTATCATGGGCAGCTTTAATCAGTTCAAGCATTTCGGCTTCCTGTACCTCTTTCATCTCACCTTCCACCATCATGATATTATCCTGTGTTGCAGCGACGATAAGATCAATATTTGCTTCTTCATTTTGATCAGCCTGTGGGTTGACAACCACTTCTCCATTGATTCTTGAGACTCTGACTTCCGACATAGGCCCGTTGAAAGGTAAGTCTGAAACAGTAATGGCTGCAGATGCTGCTAATCCGGCAAGTGCATCGGGCATGTCATTTTTATCAACAGAAATCAGAAAAACGTTGACAAATATCTCATACCTAAAATTATCAGGAAACAAAGGACGAATAGCCCTGTCAATAAGTCTGGAAACAAGTACTTCATGATTAGAAGGCTTGCCTTCACGTTTTAAAAATCCGCCGGGAAAACGCCCTACAGCAGAATATTTTTCACGGTAATCTACTGATAAAGGGAGAAAATCCACGCCTTCTTTAGGTTGTTTTGATGCAGTTACAGTAGCAAGTAACATGGTTTTTCCCATGCGCACTACCACTGAACCGGTTGCTTGCTTGGCAAGTTTTCCTGTAGAAATCTCTATTTCCCGGTTATCGGGAAGTTTGGTAATTGTTTTTACTTCGTTGTACATTTTCATAATTATATCATTATACTAAAAAGAGGCATGTAAGCCTCTTTTTCTCATTTTATCTTCGTGTTATTTTCTTAATCCAAGTTCTTTAATTATTGCACGATACCTTTCAATATCCCTGTGTTGCAAATAATTTAATAATTTTCTGCGTTTCCCCACCATGGTCATCAATGCGCGTTGGGTTGCAAAATCCTTTTTGTTTTTTTTCAAATGTTCTGTCAGGTGTTTGATACGGTAGGTAAACAATGCGATCTGGCCTTCAGGTGATCCAGTATCTTCGTTAGACTTCCCGTACTTAGTAAAAATTTCGCTTTTCTTTTCCGGATCCAAATAATTTTTCATAATTTGTTTTTCTTGTGTTATTTAAATGTTTAATTACTCTTCTATTAATTCTATTAAGCTTGCAAAAATAAACATAATTTTTTTGAAAAAGAAAAATAAATTCAGAATTAATGTGAATTGTTGGTTTTGTGTTTTTTTGTCATCAGACACCAAACACAATCAAATGAAATGTAGAAAACATGACTTCAAGATAAAATTAATCCACCCCAACGGGCTCTGTAATGTCCCGGATTATTTTGATCACCGCAAGCAAAACGCCACAAAACAGCAAAATAAGCCCCGGAATTAACATCCATTGGTTGGTACTATCCACACTCAGATTTGTGCTGTTGACAAAAATCATGGCATTATAAAATTCGGCTATAGAATACAACACAATACCGACTCCCATTAACCAGGAAATTATTTTTCTTATTTGTGTGTTTCCATTTAGCCTGATAATCACCAAAAGAAAAACAACACTCATCACTCCAAGTATAACAGCGCTGGTAGCTGCCTGATAAAAATTATAGCTGGCCTGACTCAGTTTACAAAAGATAACATCCATCTCTGCTTCAGTTGTGATTCCATTGGCATCACAAATGACAGATTTCAGGTGAGATGTCATCCCACCAGGAAACATTTTAAAAAACACAAATAAACCAAGGCCCCACAAAATACTGATAATTGACAACAACAGCCCTCCTCGCAGGATTCTTAATCGGTAAATAGTTCGCAATTTTTCCATCAAAAAACAGTTTACACAGTTTTAACATGCTGTTTGTAATGTAAAATTAGTAAGATATAAAAGGGGTACAAAAATCCTTACGGTTTTTTATCAATAATCCATTGTTAATAAGTTAGCTCATACAACACAACCTGTTATAAAACAAATATTTATGACTTATCAACCAATAAAACATTTTCCAATGCCAAAAAATACCCATTAATTCCAAAGCCTGTTATACAACCATTGCATACATCTGAAATGACAGAGTGATGTCTGAATTTTTCTCTGGTAGCAATATTACTGATGTGTATTTCCGTTACAGGGATCTTAATTGATAGAATAGCATCCCTGATTGCAACTGAAGTATGTGTAAAGCCACCCGGGTTTAAGATAATGGCATCCATCTTTCCATCTGCATTTTGAATTGTCTCAACAATTTCCCCTTCTACGTTGGATTGGAAATAATCGATTTCAAGATTTGGATAGGTATGTTTTAATTTGATCAACACATTTTCAAATGTATCAAAACCATAGAGATCTTTTTCTCTTTGCCCCAACAGATTAAGGTTTGGACCATTGATGATTTGAATTTTCTTCATAATTAGTGTAAAATTAATAATTATTGTAAATTTACCTAATTTGTAATCGGGATCAATACCGGCTAATAAAAGTTGAAATATATACAGATGAATTGGAATGAGTCCATAGAAGATTTCAGCACTTACCTAAAGCTGGAGAAATCGCTTTCCCCCTTAAGCATTGATGCCTATCTCAATGACATTAAAAAATTGGAAAGTCACATCCGCTTAATTAGAAAAAAGACAACAATTCCAGAAAAAATCACATCAGAAGACCTGAAGTTATTCCTGGAGTGGCTTAATGAAACAGGCCTGAGTGGAAAATCACAGGCCAGGATTGTAAGTGGAATAAAAGCTTTTTTCCGCTATTTGTTGCTTGAAGATTATGTGGAAGACAACCCGGCATCACTCATTGAAGCGCCGCGGATATCAAAAAATTTACCCCAGGTATTAACGGTTGAAGAAATTGAAAACATGATATCAGCCATAGACCTTTCAACACCATTGGGGCATCGCAATAAGGCAATTATTGAAACAATGTATGGTTGTGGTTTACGGGTATCAGAACTGTGTCAGCTGCGTTTGTCTAACATTTACTTTGATAAATCTTTTGTGCGCATTATTGGAAAAGGCAACAAAGAAAGGTTGATTCCCATCAATCCCAGTGCACTAAAATCCATACAGCATTATGTTGATGGTTCACGGCGGCAGGTATCCATTGCAAAGGAAGCCGTTGATAATGTATTTGTAACAACGAGGGGAAAACCAATCAGCCGTATCATGATTTTCAACATCATAAAAAAAACAACATCCGATGCAGGCATTAATAAAAACATCAGCCCTCATAGTTTACGGCATTCTTTTGCTACCCATCTGATCGAAGGCGGTGCAGATTTGCGGGCAATACAGGAAATGCTGGGTCATGCATCCATCACAACAACAGAAATATACACACACCTTGACAAACATTTTCTGAAAGAAAACATCATCAGTTATCATCCCAGAAATCAAGCTAAAAAATGATACAGCAGCCGTTTTGGACGATCTGTTTTATGGTAAAAAGCCAGGCAGAAAATCATTAATTGAGCTTGAGCAATAAAATAATCGCTGTCTTATCTGACAAGAAATACTTTTCCTTCCTGAGCACGCTCTACACCGGCAAAATCAGTATATTTGCAATACCAGTAAAACAAGCCTGACTTACATAATTCATCACCTTTCAGCAATGATCCATTATAAGTACCGTCCCATGATCCCTCGCCACATTGATCACATGGTTTATCATTTTCAAAATATGTGGTGTGATACACAATGGCTCCATTTCTGTCATAAACATAAAACTCAAAATCGTTTTCATCTATTCCATGTCCACATACTCTGAAGCAATCATTTTCACCATCTTTATCAGGGGTGAAAGCTTCCGGCGCATAAAAAGTATGTTCGTTCTGCACACGGATTTTTTTGAATGTGGAATCTATGCAGCCATACACATTCTCAGCCCGCATCATCACGTTAAAATAGCCTACATCAGAGTAAGTATGCCAGGGATTTTGAACACTGTTCAATGATGAATCCCCATCTCCATAATACCAGTAAATACTGTCCGCGTTTGTTGAAATGTTAAAAAATTGAATGTTAGGCTCTAAAATAGAGACATTTTGTTCATTCGCATAAAACTCGGCATCAGGATTGGGATAGATTCGTATTAAACTTTCTTTGGTCACCGATTTTTCACAACCAAATTGTGTTGTAGCAGTCATAGTGACATTGTATATCCCGGGATCAGAATAAATATGAGTTGGTGTTTTTTCATACGAAAATTCCTCATCACCAAAATCCCAGTAATAGGATTGGCCAAGGTCCTCCGACATTTCTGTGAAATAATATTCCTCTCCGGGACAAGACTTATGTTTGTCCACAATAAAAGCAGCTGGTGGCAAAGGCATAACAGTAACATCAAAGGATTCCTCTATTGACGGTGTTGTGCACGGGTCTGAAATTCTGATTGTATATTCAGTACTTTGCTCAGGATACAATGTAAAAGGAGAAGATACAATTTCATTGGTATTGAGCAATTTTACTTCATAAGGGCCTCCGTTTCCGCCATCTATCTCCAGTTCCACCTCAAGGGGTTCCCCTGGACATATACTGTCAGCACTGGTAACCAATGAGGTTAATTGCAGTTCGGGATATACAGTAACTGTGGACCAGACAACATTGGATGTACATCCATTCTGGTCAGTTGCCCGAAAATAATAAGAAGTTGTTTGATCAGGAGAGACAATTACACTGGAAGAGTATGTTGTATCCTGCGTTGATGCATTGATCCAATTATAGGAATAGGGTGGGGCACCTCCTGTCACCTGGGATGTCAGTGTAGTTTGTCCGCCTATACAAATGTTTGGATTCCCTGCCTGTAGCGCTAATATTTGTGATGGTTGATCAATGGTAAACAATTCAGTAACCGAACAACCGTTGGCATCACTTACCGTAAGATAATATGTGCCACCATAATAATTCAATGTATCATCATTCACTGTGGGATCGG
>JAYENB010000008.1:0-4497 GCA_034721855.1 Bacteroidota bacterium | reverse complement strand
GCTAATATTTGTGATGGTTGATCAATGGTAAACAATTCAGTAACCGAACAACCGTTGGCATCACTTACCGTAAGATAATATGTGCCACCATAATAATTCAATGTATCATCATTCACTGTGGGATCGGGCCAGTGATAATCATACACAAATCCCTGAGGGGTAGTATCCACAGGAACACCACCAGTAACTTCCACCCATGCCATGCCATCCAGATACCCATAACACGATGCAGGTTCGGTATGCACAACGGGTATTATTGTATCCGGTTCTGTTATCGCAATGGTTGTATCCATTTCACATCCGTATGCATCCGTAATGGTAACAGAATACGTCCCGGCGTTAAGGTTGCTTACTGCAGGATTTGCTGACCCATGGCTCCAGAAATAATCATACGGACCTGTTATGGTATCAAAACTGGTTGTGATTTCACCGGTAGCTTCACCATGGCAAGCTACGTGAGTAACATCCATATTGAACACCGAATCCAAATCGGGAAGTTCCTGGACAGTTACTGTATTAGACACCACATCACCAAGGCCATCGGTTACCGTTACAGAATATGTACCAGCCGGCACATCCATCAGGTCCTGGGAAGTATCTCCGGTATTCCATTGGAAACTGTATGGAGGGGTACCCTGCTGTATAAACACCCTGACCATACCTGTACCGCCATAACACACATATTCTGTGTAAATCATATTGATTTCAAGTAGAATATCATCATTCTGATGATGAGCTGGGGTTATTTTTGTTTCAGGGGTATTGCTACTAAAAACAATGGCAGGATAAGATATTAACACAACCAATAAGGCAATTAAATATAGAATTCTCACTCGCATAACATTATTTCCGGATTTGTAACTAATCAGTATCAACAAAAGCAACTACTTACCGCAAAGCCACCACACCTAAGTTAGGCGTGAGGGGCAAAGACGGAGAAAGAACAGCGGAATCAAACAAGAGGTTGCAACCTCTTGTTTGATATCGGGTGTCCCATATTTTCTTATTTTTTCCATATCTTATGTTATTTATTCACCTCCTAAGCCTGATAAAGCCAGTATATTCATGGTAATTTCCATAGCTGTCTTTAAATTTAGTGTACCACGTAAACATGCCACCATGTATTAATTCATCCCCTTTCATTCTGTCACCATTAAACGTACCATCCCATGCCGCTTTACCGCAAGCATAACATGATTTATCGGGATCGTATATTTCAGTTTCATAAACAATCTCACCCCATCTGTCATACACCACAAGATAGAATTCATTTGGATCAATACCATTACCACATATTCTAAAACAATCGTTGACCCCATCACCATTGGGTGTAAAAGCTTCTGGTGCATAAAAACTAAAATGGTCGGATACAATTACATATTTAACAATAGTATCACGACAACCATACAGGTTTTCAGCAATAAGCATTACTTCGTATTCGCCAATATCTTTATATATGTGTGTAGGCCTGTTTGGGCTCCAGGTTGATGAATCACCATCACCAAAGAACCAGAATAATGAATCTACATTCTCATAGGAAGCAATAAATGTGATGTCCGGATCAAGGATACTCACTTCTTTTGGTTCGGGATAAAAATCCGCATCCGGAGCCGGAAACACCTGAATCATCTGTTCTATAGTACGGGTATTCTTACAGCCATGCTTATCCTTTACAGTGAGTGTAACATCAAAAAATCCGGAATTTTCATACATGTGCATGGGGTTTTTAACAAATCCAAAGCCCTGATCTCCATAATCCCATCTGTAAGAATAACCGTTATTCGGGTTCAATTCGCTGAATTGTACCAGCAGTGGCGGACATCCTTTTATTTTATCTGAAACAAAATCGTTGGGCGGTGTCTCCCATACGGGCACATGTATGGAATCAGTCACATGAGGAGTTCCACATTCATCACTCAAGGTCAGATACCACCATTGAGATTCTTCAGGAAAAATGGAAAAATCAGAAGGTACGATGTCGCCATTTTGTAAAGTGATGGTATATGGACCACCATTACCCCCGCTGGCTTCTACATTTATTCTGAGGGGTGAATTTTCACACACGCTATCTTGGTGTGGATAGATATTATCAATGCTTAATGGCGGGTGCACATTCACTGTTATGCTTGTTTGTCCCGTGCAACCATTATCATCTGTTACTGTAAGAAAATAATCAGTGGTTTCAATGGGATTAACCGTAAAGATGTGATCAAAACCGAAAATAGAATCTTCGCTCATCCAGGTGTAATTATAGGGATCAGTACCTCCCATAACATCGGCTGAAATGGTAGCTGAACTACCGATACAAATGGTCGGATCAGAATCAGGATACACTGAAATAGCCTGGGGGGCTTCAATGGTAATCTGTCCAACCTGCCGGCATCCATGCGCATCAGTAATGGTTACAGATTGTACACCACCTTCAGCAACAATCGTATCATTTGTTTCGCCATTTGACCATTGATAATTGTAAGGAGGAGTACCACCTGTTACTTCCACCCATGCCATTCCATCAGCAAGGCCAGCACAAGTAGCAGCTTCGGAAAAAATTTGATACCTTAATGAATCCGGTTGATCGATAAAAAACACAGTATCAGCAGTACAACCAATCTGATCCACAACGGTAACGTCATATAATCCCGAACATAAATCCGTATAAACACGTGAATCAGATGCCCAACTATATTCAAAAGGATCAATACCACCATGCACTGTTAATACAGCTTTGCCATCACAAGCATTGTAACAAGTATTGTGATCAAGATCAAGATCAAGCGTCATGTGTGGGCTTATTGTTAGCTCCATGCTTTGAACAGGTGACACACACCCATGGGCATCTACAACATACACAGAATACGTAGTTGTTGTATCAGGAGACACAGATTGTCCTGACGGTCCTGTTGTATAACCACTGCCATCGTTCCAGTATATTGTATAAGGAGGTGTCCCTCCAATGGGAGTAGCAATAAGGTTTACCACTTGTCCTTCACAAATAGCCATGTCATTATTGAAAGAAAGCAACAGTTCATTAGGCTCTGTGATGGTGAAACTTTCAGACACGGTGCAACCATTGGTATCAGTAACGGTTACATCATATTCTCCGGCAGCAATACCATTCAATTCACCACTGCTGGCACCATTCGACCATGTGTAAATATAGGGCGGCACACCACCGGAAGGCATAATGTGAGCCATTCCTGAATAATTCCCATTACAATCCACATGCTGATAGGCTGTATCATAAACCAACTCTGTTGGCTGATCAATGGTGTATTGTTGTCCGGCGGTACAACCATGAGCATCCGTAACGGTAATGCCATAATCACCTTCGCAAAGGTTATTCAATTCAGTAAAAGGCCCCCAACTGTAATCATACGGAGGTGTTCCACCATAAGGATCAATAGATGCACTCCCATTGCAAGATTCATAACAAGGATCATCATTGACTTCAAGATCATATTCCAGCGGCGGAGGATAATAATAGCTGATTGTTGTATCCTCGGTATATCCTAATTCATCCACCTCCAGGCTGATATAATAGGTACCAGCTGCATTATATACCAATTCATAAGGGCCGTCATGAGTGCCGCTGATAACGGTAGCTCCATCAAAATCCCAGGTATAAACTGCCCAGTCATGTCCATTGCCGGTGTAAGTAACTATAATTGTATCTCCAAAACAAACCTGGGAAGGAGTTATCTCAAAATCAGGTGTTCGTACATGGAAAAATTCTATAGCAACAGTATCAGAATTAAGGCAATCAGGCGGCAAACTTATTTCCGTCCAAACAAATTCATAAGTTCCCAAAGAGTTCACAGTTACAGATGTATTGGCAGCAGTAGAATCATCAATAACAGCATTACCAGGCCCGCTTATTACTGTCCAATATCCTGTATTACCTCCGGCCGGGTTAGCACTAAGGCTGCCCGTATTTCCGGAATTGGTATAATCCGGCCCCAGATCAACGGTAGGCGGTGGTACAACTTCAAGGGTTGTTTCAATAGTATCATTAAAACAGGGGTAATTTATAGCTAACTGATAGGTTGTCGTAGATGAAGGGGAAACTTGAGTATAATACCCTGTTGATCCATCAACTATCCACTCCCAGTTAATGAGGGTTGTATCAATTGATGTATCATTCAGATCAAAAATAAGGGTTCCGGTATCACCCAGGCAAATGGAACCTGAATTATCTATGCTATATACCGGTTCAAGTTCATCCATTATTTCAATAATAAGTTGATTTTCGGTTGTCTGACATGGACATCCATCTTCATATGTTATTATAATTTCTTCTCCCCCGTCGGTAATCCCATCTGTGAATGCCTCTATTACTAATGTGTCTGCCATTACATTGGCTGGAATTATTGCTGTATCCGGAATGGATGAATAATCCACATTCATATCCGCATCTCCTGTCACATTCAGAGGTATAAGTATCGGATCATCAATATTTGTGGTGTCATTGATTCGGTTAAACACAATTAAGGTTGTACA
>JAYENB010000007.1:38687-90671 GCA_034721855.1 Bacteroidota bacterium | reverse complement strand
TATTTTGATCAAATCCGTTAAAAGCTGCTGCTTTATCCCCGTATTTCAATTGTCTTGTTACCATAATATAGTTTTCTTTGTAAGCGTTGAAGTTTTAACGCTTTCGTTTATAAAAAAAAGGCCGTTTATATGTCTAATTTATATAAGCTTTTTTCGCCATTGAAAAAATGTTATTTTTATAAAGATTCTTAAAGATAATTATTTCGAGTGAATTGGATGCAAAAAATAATAATAATTTTCATTTCCAGCCTTTTTTTGGGTTGCGGAATACAGTCTTCTGTTTTTGCTCAAAACTCGGAATTAACAGATGAGGAGGAAGAGTTATACGAGCAGGCAGAAGAGAGCATGGAAAATGAGGATTACGAAAGGGCTCTGCGACTGTATTCGCAATTGCTGAGCCTGTACACTGACGATGTTGTTTTCAGGTACAAATATGCAGCCTGTCTCATTCAATTAAACCGCGATGTCGAAAAGGCCATTGAATACCTGAACATTGCCAAAAGCCAATCAAAATCTGAAATTCCTCAAATACATTATTACCTGGGACAGGCATATCACCAGCGGTATATGTTTGATCAGGCCATCAGGCATTATACTAAGTTTAATCCTGATGATGTGCGAAGGAGGGAAAGGGATAAATTCCCGGTACGACGGCAAATTCTCATGGCCAACAACGGGAAAAAACTGATCAGGTATGCTTATGTGCTGGATGTTGTTGACAAAAAAAATCTAAACAGAAGCAATTTTTATTATGCTTACGACATGGATGGCATTGGCGGGGAGTTTGTGAAAAAGCACCCTTCGTTGCAGACACGGTATGACAGTAAGCACGAAGAAAATCCCATCGCCTTCATTTCAGATGCAAACGATAAATTGATGTTCAGCAGTTATGGTAAGCGGGGCAACACAGGAAAAGACATATATTTTGCAGACCGGCAGCCTGACGGGACATGGGGCGAGCCTTATAAACTGGAACACCCTATAAACACCAATGAAGACGAAACTTATCCGTTTTTACTTCCGGACGGAAAACGATTGTTTTTTAGCTCAAAAGGACACAACAGCATGGGGGGATATGATCTGTTTGTTTCAAAATACAATGAATCAGCCGGAAGCTGGGGCGTCCCACAAAACCTGGATTTCCCTGTTAACAGTCCGTTGGATGACATCCTGTATGTAACTGATTCTGTCATGGACTACGCCATTTTCACTTCCAACAGGGATGCTGAAGGCGATCGGTTGATTGTTTATACCATAAAAATTAAGAAAGACCCGGAAGAACGTGAAATTGAGAACATACAGGACCTCAGGAACATTTCAAAATTAGAACTCAGCCCGCTAGCGGATCAAATGAAAATGAGGGATGAATCTACTAAGGAAATCAAAGACAGGCGGGATGAACGTAAAACGGCACGGGACACAAAAGAAGAGAGCCTACCATCAGATAAAAATCTGGCAAAATATTCAGACCTCCGTGAAACAGTGGAATCTGATTTTAACACGATGGATGAACTCTCTGATCAAGGAGATGAAAAACTCAACAGGTTTAAACACAGCGTCATTGAAGCCAAAAAATCCGGAGACACAAAATTCATGTTGGATGCCGCGGAGATTCATCATATGTACAGGCAGCAACTTAACAGTCTTAAATCCGATACCAAAGAACTCCGTTCAAGTTACGGGGAATTACCTGAAAAACCCAGCCAAAATACGTTTGAAACCCTTATGAGTGAGTTACAAAGCATCCATGAGAGCAATCAACGCATTATAGATCAATACAAAAACATTGACATCCTGGCTGATCTGGAGAACAAACTGGATAAACAAGTGGAAAATCTGCAATCCAGTAAAGATAAACTTGCCGGGATTGAACGGGAAATGCAACAAAATTTAGAAAAAGTAAATAAGCTGGGCGGAAGGGATGATGAAGAACTGCAGGCATTACAGAATGATTTAAAAAACCAATACAATCAACTTGCGTATAAAATCAGTTTGGATAGCCTGAAAATGAGGGACATGAAAAATCAAATCAAACATGCCAGAACCATACTTGCTAAGCTTGATTCAAAACCAGCAGATTCCGTCACATTACCCGAAAGAGAAATCAGTGAGATCTCGTTTGATTTCCGTAAAGAACGCATTACAAATCTCTCGGAAAAACGCAAACAAATTCAAAGGAACACCAATAAAAAATACGCTATTGAGCCCTGGTATGAAAATGAAGCATTCAAAGAGTCTGTGGAACAGAATCTGTCACAGGCAAGGTTGCTTAATGATCAGATACCTCAAAATATCATAAACCGGCAACCAAAGCTGGCTCAAAAAGTCAGCAGGCAGCAAAACCTGGTTTATGATGCAAACGCTTTACAAAATCAAATCAGTAAAGAAAAGGATGAAAGTAAAATACGGGATTTATATGAAGCACTGGATCATAAGATTGAGAAATTGAAGACAGCAAATCAGGAAGTATCTGCCTTCATGGAAGAAGATGTGTATGCTTCTGATGACACAAAAGACCAGGATAACACCAATGTTTCAGACACCCGGGATACAGACACAGACACAGAAACAAACACAGGCACAGGAACTGATACAGAAACATATGAGGAGGATATCTCTGATATCTATACACCTGAAAAGATCACTGCTTCGACTAAAGAGGTCAGGAAATCCTTGTCAGAATCTGAGGAAGCACCACCCAAATCAACAGATGCTAAAATAAGGCATTATAAAAACAAGCTGGAAGAAAAAGGAAACAGCGTAGTGGAAGTCCATCAGGGATATTACACTCAATTGAAGACCGCATTTAATACCTTGAAAGGGAAAGACGAAATTGCTGATCAGACAAGGACAATACAAAAAGCTGAGAACCTAATGGAAGATGCCAAAGGATTACGTATTGCTGCCGATAATCAGAAAGACCCGTCCCGCAGCATAAGCTTGTATGAAAAAGCGGAACAGAAAGCACAACAGGCAAATCAATTGTTAAACGAAGTTTACAAGGAAAATACAGGGGAACTATTGACAGAATTTACAACACCTGATTTGCCTTCTGCTTCTGAATATAAGGCTTTTGAAAACAGGCAAATAGAAAAGCTGACTGACGTAGAAGAGCCGGAAGAAAATGTCAAAACGGCTGGTGGAGGTTATACAGTGCAACTTAAGGAAAAAATCCTGGAAAAAACAGACAGCCTGGCCAGGGCTGACGAAACCATAAACGCACGGTTAGCTTCCACACCCAACAAGATTGAGAGAATCCACCTTACCAGTGAAAAAGACATCATCAACTATACCATGGGTGAATCACTGAACAAGCTTATACACTCTGAAATTAAAACCATGGACCAGCGGATAGAAGAAAACAATAAAAAGCTGCAAACCCTGGCCGAGATGGGAAAAATTAATGAATACAATATCCCTGAAAAAAGCACTGATGATTTTATCCCTCCTGAAATACAAGACATTAGCCCTTCGTTAAGAAAACAGGAAATGGCTTTTTCAACGGATTTGTTTGTCGAAAAGATGGATATTTTATCAAAACAAGAAGCGCTTTTGAATTCAGTCAGGAGAAACCCCAGGCAAATATTGCCTCCTGAATGGTATGATATTCAGTCCAAGTTGATTAATCGCAAGTATGACAGGCCTCCTGACCAGGAGCTTACCGACGCGCTTAGTGCCTGGGATGTATCGGATGCAGATGATTTGCCTTACAATGCTAAACAGAAAAAAAACATGGCAGAAATACGTTCGGAAAAGCAAAACATAAAAGAAAATATTAATGCTAACGAACAGGAAATAGAAACCATCAAAAATAAATCATGGTCTGAAAGTAAAATTCAAAAACAGGTTCAAAAACTCAAACAATCGTTGTACTCTGATAAATTGGCATTGCAGGAAGCAGAATACAGGGAGCAAAAACAGGTTTTGAATGCGCAGAAAGAAAGGGTTAAAGCACCTTCGACATCCACTGAAAAAGCAGTTGATCAAATTGTTGATAGCCTCGAATCCAGTGCTAACAGGACACATAGGTTAATGACCATAAAAGATGAACTTTCAAAAAAAGAACGAGCAAACAACTTAACGTATGCTGCCGGATTACTCAAAGAAGTGAACAATTTACTGCATTTGCGCAATCAACCTGGTGAAGATGCAAAAAATAAGCTGGAAAAACTTGTTAAACATTACCAGGGTAAAAGACCGGAACTTATGGCTAAAACAGTGGATGATACCCATTCTGAAACGGTTCAAAACAGGACAGAAACCCGTGATGATTATACTGAAAATGACTGGGAAATCCGGCGACCGGATACACAAGAGAGGGATGAAGAAAGAAGGACGGAAAGTGATACAGAAGACAGGATAACATCTGAGCAGGATAGACGAGATTACCAGGTTGATCGTGAAACACGTGACACAAGAATAGATGTACAAGATGAACAAAAGGAAGACACCCGTACTGCGGAAGAAACAGACTTTACTGACAGCGATTTCTTTTACCGGATTCAAATTGCTGCGCTTGGACAACCATTGCAGGGGAATCGTTATCGGAATTTAAGCCCTGTTGTCAACGAACGGGTTCAAAACAGGCCATTGTACCGGTACCTGGTGGGGAAATTTTATAACACAAGATCATGGCAGCAACCCTTATCCCTTGTCAAACGCATAGGATTTAGTGATGCATTTGTGGTTGGTTATCTCGAAGGCCGCAGGCTGAGGCTATCGCAAGCAAGGCAATACAGCCACCTGGAAACTAACAAACCGCCTGAATTCAATTATTACGGAGACCGGGGTATGTTGGCTGAATACCAAACAGAGACACAAACAGGGGTAAATGTCATGGCCAGGAACATCAGTGAAATTTCAGAATCGTTTTTTACTGTTCAAATCGGCGTGTTTAGCCGTGTTAAGGAACAAAGCAATATCCTTGGCATATCAACAGATTTCTATAACCATACATCTGGAGGCAATTTCCGGTATTTTCATGGCAGGTATGCAACACGTTCTGAAGCAAATGCCAGTTTAAACACAATAAGAAATACCATCCCGGATGCATTTGTAACCTTGCATGTTGGAGGACAAGCATCTGGCCCGGCTGTTGCCGCTACTCGCAGAGAAACTGCCGGAGAGGCTGCAGCAAGAATGAATATTCCCGTTATACGTGAAGAAATAGAAGTTGCCCCGGCCGATACAGCGGATGTAACGCCTGAAATACGCATTCAGATTGGGGCTTTTGCTGGCAAAATGGACAATGATGTCCTGAGGCTGTATAAAAATGAATTTTCTCCTTATCGCATTGTCATCATGCGCAAAGGCAGATATCATTATTATCAACTCACTGGGTTTGAAAATTACGCCGTGGCCAGATTTGCACTAAGAAGAATGATAAAACCCCAGGTACCAGATGCTTTTCTTACTGCATACAGAGGAAATGTAAAAATACCTGTACGTCAGGCCATGTTAATTATGAAATTTGATTAATTTTGCTGATATGGTAAAAAAGACCCGTGAACATATTAAGTCGTCAAAAAACAGAAACCATAAGGCAGGCAATTATAAGTCTATGGTTTTGTACAACGATGATGTTAACAGTTTTGATTCTGTCATTGACAGCCTTGTTGAGGTTTGTAAGCATGATCATACACAGGCTGAACAATGTGCCTACATTACGCATTTTAAGGGAAAATGTGATGTAAAAACCGGCAAATTTGATGAGCTGAAACCAATGAAAGATACCTTGATTGAACGTGGGTTAAACGTAATGATTGAATAACATGGGTATTGGAGCTGTTATATTTTTGATATTGTTGGGCCTTGTGTTGATATGGCTTGAACTGCTTGTTATCCCGGGAACCACGATAGCGGGAATCGGCGGCATTCTGCTGGTAGGTGCCGGTGTTTACATTGCTTTTGATTCGGTTGGCACAGCAGCCGGACTGTGGGCATTGGGAGGTGCTTTGGCCCTTCTCGTTGTTTCCATTGTGTTTTTTCTAAAATCCAACACATGGAAAAAACTTTCCCTCAATGATTCGGTACAGTCAAAGGTAGAATATTTCAAAGAAGACAGCATAAAACCTGGCGATACAGCTACCGCTATTTCAAGGCTTGGGCCATCAGGCACGGTGCGTGTGAATGATATTACTGTGGAAGCCGAATCGCTGGACGGGCTGATTGACCCCGGAACTAAACTTAAAATAATTGAAGTAAGAAAAAATAAAGTTATTGTAAGAACCTTGTAACTATTCAATCGTGCAATCGTGCTTTCGTTCCATCGTACATTCGTGTAGTTTTTGCGGTAATAAGCAGTTATTTTTGTTAATATACATTTATTTTATTATTTTTACACCTATTAAATAAAGAACTTTAAAAATAAACATTATGGGAACACTAGGTTATGTATTAATTATCGGCGGAGCCATTGTTTTTTTATGGCTGTTTTTATATTTCATCCCCCTGGGATTATGGTTCCAGGCACTGGTTTCGGGGGTCAGGATTTCTCTGCTGCAATTGATTTTTATGCGGTGGAGAAAAGTACCCCCGGCTATTATTGTAAGGGCGATGATTGAAGGAACAAAAGCAGGATTGGTTCTGGGAAGAAATGACCTTGAAGCGCACTACCTTGCAGGCGGTCATGTGGAAAAAGTGGTGCATGCATTGGTATCTGCATCCAAAGCAAATATAGGCCTGCACTTACAGATGGCAACCGCTATTGACCTGGCCGGACGCGATGTGTTTGAAGCTGTACAGATGTCGGTAAATCCGCGGGTTATCAACACCCCCCCTGTGGCAGCAGTAGCCCTGGATGGAATTCAGGTCATTGCAAAAGCAAGGGTGACCGTGCGCGCCAATATCAAACAATTGGTTGGTGGTGCAGGTGAAGAAACTGTGCTGGCACGGGTTGGCGAAGGTATTGTCTCTTCTATAGGCTCATCCGCCACACACAAAACCGTACTCGAAAATCCCGACAGTATTTCCAAAGTGGTGCTTAAAAAAGGCCTTGATGCAGGAACTGCTTTTGAAATCCTTTCCATTGATATTGCTGATATTGATATTGGGAAAAATATTGGTGCCGGCTTGCAAATTGACCAGGCTGAAGCTGACCTGAAAGTAGCACAGGCAAAGGCAGAAGAACGACGTGCTATGGGTTATGCCAAAGAGCAGGAAATGAAAGCACTTACCCAGGAAATGAAAGCCCATGTTGTTGAAGCCGAAGCCCAAGTGCCAAAAGCCATGGCCGAAGCATTCAGAAGCGGAAACCTCGGTATTATGGATTACTATAAGATGAAAAACATCCAGGCGGATACAAGCATGAGGGATTCCATTTCAAATGCGGATGATGAACCTCGTGAAAAAGGCAAAAACGACAAAAATAAAGATAAATAAGGATTTAGGGGTTAGGTTTTAGGAGGGAAACTTTTCCTAAACACTAAATCCTAACCCAGATAAACCTCGTAGGTTGAATAACCAACGGGGTAAACTAGAAATCCTAATTTTTAAATACTAAACAAATTCAAATTTTCAAATCTATCAATTACCAAAATATTTTCTTCCCAAACTGTTAGAATTTGTTTTGAATTTTGGTTCTCCCCGTTAAATTTTTTTTCTTCCAAAAATTAAAATCTATGATTTTATTTAACGTGGTCAATTTGGTCATTTGATATTGTTTAGAATTTAGGGTTTAGATATTAGGATTTTATTTTCTGCCAAAAAATGCAAGAAAATAAAAAATAAGACACTAACACCTTATCTTGATTTTGAAGTAACTATAGATTTTGCTTAAAAGTTCAGGTTGTTTTGTAACAACACCTTACAGCAAATTCTAAAAAACGTTCTGATAAATCTTTTTTTATTTATTATTCCCTTTATTTTTGTCTTTTAGTTTTCTTTATCTCCCCATCGTGCTTTCGTGCCATCGTTTCTTCGAGTTACGTATTACGTCTTTCGGGTTCGCCAACTCGCCCTATCGCCCCATCATGCTATCATGCTATCGTGCCTTCGTGCTATCTCTCCATCACTCCATCTCTCTATCACCATCTAATATCCCCATCGCATGTAAGTAGATCCCCATGTAAAACCAGCACCGAAGGTTGCGATGATCAGCTTATCTCCTTTTTTGACTTTATCTTCCCATTCAAGTAACAATAATGGTATGGTGGCAGAGGTTGTGTTGCCGTATTTGTGAATGTTTATCATCACAATGTCTTTGCTGATGCCCATGCGTTTTGCTGTTGCTTCAATGATCCGCATGTTTGCCTGATGAGGCACAAACCAATCCAGTTCATCGGCAGCGATGTTGTGTTTTTTCATCATTTCTACCGACACATCAGCCATTTTGGAAACGGCTGCTTTAAATACGGGTTGTCCTTCCTGGTAAATAAAATGCTCACGGTTAAGTACGGTTTGAAAACTGGCTGGTTTTTGTGATCCGCCGGCTACCTGGTGCAAGTGTTTGCGTCCTGAGCCATCTACCTGCATGATAGTATCAATCAGACCATAATTTTTATCTTCGGTAGGTTCAAGCAAGACTGCTCCTGCACCATCACCAAAAATAGGACATGTAGCACGATCGGTATAATCTGTAATGGACGACATTTTATCGGCACCAACCACCACCACTTTTTTATGCGTTCCTGATTCAACATATTTGGAGGCAACATTCAGAGCGTATAAAAAACTGGAACATCCTGCATTCAAATCAAATCCAAAAGCGTTTTTGATGCCTGTTTTGTCAGAAATAATGTTTGCCGTGGCGGGAAATTGCATGTCAGGGGTTACAATACCACAGATCAGCATGTCAATTTCGGAAGGGTCGGTATTGGTTTTTTCGAGCAGTTGTTTTACAGCTCTTTCACCCATATAGGAAGTGCCTTCGTTTTCTATTTTTAAGATATGGCGCTCTTTAATCCCTATGCGGGTATTAATCCATTCATCAGAAGTTTCTACTTTCTGAGCCAGCTCGTGGTTGGTCATCACATAATCAGGCACATATCCCCCAACACCTGTAATGACAGCATTGTATTTTTTTTCAGTCATAATTATAGAAAGCTTTAATTTGTGAAGATAATTTTCCTTTTATTATTTGTTTTGTTTTCAGGATCATGTTGGCAATACTTTTTTCATTGCTGATACCATGGCCGATAACCACATTTCCATCAACACCCAAAATGGGTGTACCGCCATAATTTTCAAAATTCAGGCGATTAAAATAGTCATCATCAATGCCGCGTTTTTTGATCAACTCATAAAATGCTTCCGTTTGTTTGAGTACGATATTCCCTATGAAACCATCGGTAACAACCACATCAACAGTATCATGTTCAAATATCTGGTTGCCCTCGATGTTCCCAATGAAATTAAAATTGGGGCTGTATTTCATAAGTTCATAAGCTGATTTGCTTACGAGGTTTCCTTTCCCCGGTTCTTGTCCTATGTTGAGCAAACCGACTTTGGGATTTTCAACCTTGTTAACATGGCGGAAATACAGGCTTCCCAGTTGGCCGTACTGATATAAGACATCCGGCTTGCTGTCGGGATTAAGCCCCACATCCAGGATAAGATTGCTTTTTCCGTTGAGGGTAGGATAGCATGCTGCAATGGCCGGCCTTAGAACGCCTGGTATAGGTTTGATGTTCTGCATGGCGCCGACAAACATAGCTCCCGTATTGCCTGCACTGGCAAAACCATCAATTTCATTTTTTGCCAGGTATCTAAACCCCACCACCATGCTGGCCTTAGCTTTTTTTACGAAAGCCCTTGAGGGATAATCCTGCATGTGAATAATCTCCGGAGCATGAACGATAGAAAATTCGTCAGGATCAGCTCCTTCTTTATGCAATAATTCACGAATAGTTTCATCGTGACCAAACAGAATCAGTTGATCATCAGTTTCAAGGTGTTGGCTGGCAAGCATTGCTCCTTTTACACATACCCCAGGAGCAAAATCACCACCCATTATGTCAATTCCGATCCTCATTCAGGCTTCTACTTTACATCTATCTCTTTGTCAATTACCAGTTGTCCCCGGTAATGTCCGCATTCAGGACAAACATGATGTGACCGGATGGTAGCACCACAGTTTTGGCAAGTTGACATCGTTGGAGCTTTTGCTTTATAATGAGTTCTGCGCTTGTCCCTTCTGGTTTTCGATTGTTTTCGTTTAGGATGTGCCATTTTTACTTTTGTTTTTATTTAATAATTCGATTAACTCTTCTTTCCATGCTTCATTGCCGGTTGTTTCTGTTTCATCCCCGGATTCATGGGATGGTGATGGTTCAGATTCACCGTCAATGTATTTCGTGACTTCGGGATTGCATGTTGAATTCCCGTTTTCATCCACCGGATGCACTCGTTTGAGAGGCAAACTCAATACGATCATTTCATAAATAAAATAAGCCATATCAATGGATTGGCTTTCCTTGTCAAGGGTGACATAATCTGTATTGAGATTAAAATTTGTTTCTTCTGTTAGACGCACCAGAATATTCTGGTTCAAATCAAAACGATGCGTAAAATAATCCAGACAACGATCACATTGTAATTCTGCCTGCCCTTTGGCATGCATGCTGAATTTTAGCTGGTTTATTTGTTTGTCAAGCACAACATCAACATTCAGATCAGGCTTGTGCAATTCGTCGTTTTCAAACCTGTCAAACAAGCCTTTTCCTACCTGAAAATGGAATGAATGTTCCCCATTTTCAAGGGATGCGAAAGGTATTTGATATGTCTGATCCTGTTTACTCATACCAGTAAAAAATTGACTGCAAACATAATAAAATCATTTCACATATGTGAAAATGTATTGGCAAAATTATAAAATTCATACCATCAATAGTTAACAATTGTTTCTGTGGTAAGAAAATGCAGGGAAATATAAATTTCAAATTGTATGATGTAAGTTACTCAGAAACCATAAAATCAGTGCTTATTGCTTTTTTTTAAAATGATTCGTATGATAGTCCCGCTTTTGGGATCTGAATGTTTAACAAAGATTTTTCCTTTATGATAACTTTCAATAATCCGTTTTGACAAAGACAAGCCAAGCCCCCATCCCCGGTCTTTTGTTGTGTATCCGGGGTTAAAAATGGTTTTTTGCCTGGATTTCGGTATGCTTTTCCCCTGGTCGGAAACATCAATATATACCTGATTATCGGAAGCAGACACATTGATTTCAAGATTACCTTCTCCACCCATAGCGTCAATGGCATTTTTGCACAGGTTTTCAATCACCCATTCAAACAGATTTTCATTGATTTTAACCACCAGATCAGGATCAGTAGCAAAGCTGATGCTAAAACTTATCTTTTTTGACGACCGACTTTGAAGGTATGCAACCGATTCTTCAAGGGAATCTTTAAGATTGACAGGTGCCAATGAGGGTTGTGATCCAATTTTTGAAAACCGTTCGGCTACTTTTTCCAGGCGTTTTACATCTTTTTCCACTTCTTTTAAGGTGGGATTATCCGGATTTTCCAGCTTCAACACTTCTACCCAGCCCATTAACGAACTGATGGGTGTGCCAAGTTGATGTGCTGTTTCCCGTGACATGCCCAGCCACACATGGTTTTGTTCCGATTTCCTGGATACGCTGAATGCAAAATAGGAAACAATGATAAACAAGGTAATGATGGTAAGTTGCACAAAAGGATAATAATACAACTGTGTCAACAGCGTAGAATCTTTGTAATAGATGAAATTTTTATTGCCGTTTAACAGTTCTATGACAATAGGTTCCTGCTTGCGCTTCATTTCTTCCAGGGTGTTTTTCCTGATACGGGGAACGGCCATCTTTGCAGAATCCAGATTACGGTAAGAAATGATGCTATCATTTTCATCCACAAGCATCACCGGGATGGTTTTGTTGCTGAGCAATACCTGGAAAATAAACGAAATGTCCTGGTTAGGGTTGGCTTTTTGGATTTCCTTGTTTGCTTGTGCCCAGAGTTCAACCCGTTTTCGCTCCTCCTGCGAAAGTTTTTCCATCAGGTTGTTGGTGTAAAAAAGCGAGCCCGCACCGATGAGTACCGCAACGAAAAACAACAACAGTTTCCAGCGTTTTTTCCTATTGTAAATGTTCTTTGCCATTTAGTATCAACGTAAATTCAATATAATTATTTGGTCTGTACCAACACATGGATATTAATTGAGCGAAAAACAGAAATATTGTTGTTGTAAACATACAGAAACTAATCAGTGTGAACAAAAAATTCAGGACTAAAGCCCATATTTTATCTTATTGTTTTGCTCATCCCCGACCTGAAGGTCAGGGTTAAATCGGAGTTCATTATTTTAATGCTGGCATCATAGTAAACTCAGTAAGTGAAGCTATAGAAGCCGCAGACCCGGGAATAAACAAAACATCAGAAAAGGTACGTTGAGTTTTTAAATTTCACCCCTTTTTCCTTTAATTCTGCCTGTTGTTTCAGAAAATTGTCGTTATCCAGCGCTTTGGTGCCATCAAGAATAAGCGTAACGTTAAACCCGGCTTCCACGGCATCACGCAAGGTAAAATACACACATACATCCGCTGCCAGTCCACAAACATACAGTTCATCAACACCACGGGATTTCAAATACCCGGCCAGTCCGGTGTCTTTTTTATGCCCGTTATCGAAAAATCCGCTTAGAAAATCGTCATCAAAATCCTGACGTGAAAGGAACTCCATGTCTTGTGGTGTAAATGTTAGATTTTCCAGAGCCTCCAGGAGAGTTTCAAGGCCGGCAAACACAGCATAGCCACCATCAAAAGGCAGTTTTCGGAAAAAATAGTCAAAAACGGCTTCCTCATTATGCATGCCGTTCAGGAAATATGCCTGGCTCATGGCCAATTGGTACTGGTCTGTATAGGTGCCACTTAAATAACTATTTGTTTCAGACAGCAAGGTGTTTTCTTTGTTTTTTATCATTTGTCTTTATATCTGCTTAGTTCTATTCAACTAGTGTCAAATCAAGTCTAAGATAATGTTTAAGTTGAAGAGATTTTTTGATTTTTTCAAAATAAAAAAAAGTAAGCATAGCCTTAGCTACGTGAGTCTTTTTTTTATGAAGAAAAAACGAAAAAGAACAAAACTTGGGGCATCAGATTAGGCTTGACTTGACACTATATGGTTGGTCTATTTTTCTTGCTTCTTTTCTGACTCTCCATTTATCCATCTCAGTAATCTCTCCATCTCCCTATCGCCCCATCGTGCAATCGTGCTATCGTGTTCCGTGTTCCGTGTTTCGTGTTTCGTGTTTCGTGTTTGCCCCATCGCCAAATCGTTCCATCGTGCAATTGTGCCTTCGTACTATCGTGCCTTCGTGCCATCGTGCTATCGTTTCGACTCTCGGTTACTCCATCACAATATTTCCTTCAATTTCCGTTGGTAAATGTCAAGGTCTTTTTGGCTGAAAAGCACAAACCTGATTCGTTTCAGATGGCTTATTTGTTTGATTTGTTTTTTCACTTCTACCAGGGCAATGTCAGTAGCCTGCTCAATGGGAAAACGAAAAGCGCCGGTAGAAATGGCCGGGAACGCGATGGATTCCAGTTTGTAATCGTCTGCCAGCTTAATGGAATTTTTGTAACACGCCGCAAGCAGTTTGTCGGAAGGTTCGTCCACGCCGTACACCGGGCCCAAGCAATGAATCACATAATCGTTAGGCAATTCATGTGCTCCTGTGATGACAGCTTCCCCGGGATTAATGGGGGCGTATTTCCGGCATTCGGATTCCATCCCTGTTCCGGCAGCCCTGTGGATAGCTCCGGCAACACCACCACCAAGCCGGAGTTCAGCGTTGGCAGCATTAACAACAACCTGCATATCAGGTTGTTTAACAATATTCCCTTTGACAGCTTCAATCTGTACTTTGTTTATATCCATAATCATAGATGTTTGATTTATAATTATTACAATTGATTATGCATTTTGTTTATCAAATCAAAGGTAACCATTGTAAATGAAAATTACATGTGTTTATTTAAACAAATGAAAGCCTGACTCAATGCTCTTGTGTCAACCCTGAATAAACAGGAAAACAAACATCCCTTTGGGGGCAATTTTATAATAATCTTGTTCTGACACACGGTTTTTGCTGCTTGCCGGGACATTTAAACATGGAACAAAAAAAAGCAAATAATTTCGTTAGGTACAGAATATATTTTAGATTTTTATTGCAGAATTTGATGCTATGGATAAGAAAAACTAATTTTACAGGTTAATATAAAAATGATTCATTATGTTTTCAGGAATAGTTGAAGAAACCGCCAAAGTTGTAAAACTTGAAAAAGAAAAGGGAAACCTGCACATTACCATGACATGCTCTTTTGCAGATGAACTAAAAATTGACCAGTCCGTGTCACACAACGGGGTATGTCTTACCGTGGTTGATGTCAATAAAGACAAAAACGAATACATCATTACCGCTGTTGATGAAACACTGCAAAAATCCAATCTTGGATTGCTTGAAACCGGCGATGAAGTCAATCTTGAGCGCAGCATGTCAGTAAACAAACTACTGGACGGACACCTGGTGCAAGGCCACGTTGACCAGACAGCAGAATGTGTTGATGTCAAAGAAGCGGAAGGAAGCTGGTATTTTACCTTCAAATATGACAGGACCAAGGGTAACATTACCGTTGAAAAAGGGTCTGTATCGGTTGACGGGGTGTCCCTGACCGTTGTAAATTCCCGTGATGACCAGTTTTCTGTTGCCATCATTCCATACACTTACGAGGTCACAAATTTTCACAATTATAAACCAGGCAGCATGGTAAACCTTGAGTTTGACATCATTGGCAAATACATTCAAAAAATTGTTAATCAGTATCTTGAAGGCATGAACCTTAAGAAATAAAGCATGAAAAAAACAAAAATTCTGGTAACAGGAGGTTTGGGATACATCGGTTCCCACACTACCGTGGAATTGATGGAAAACGGTTATGAGGTTGTCATTATTGATAATTTATCAAACAGTGATATCTCTGTTCTGGAAGGGATTCAAAAAATCACTGGCACGAAACCTCTGTTTTATGAACTCGATTTACAGGATACAGATGCTGTAAAATCATGTTTACAGGAACATCCTGACATAGAAGCTTTGATTCATTTTGCGGCATATAAAGCCGTTGGTGAATCTCATGAAAAGCCCCTCGCCTATTATCAAAACAACATCGGCTCATTGATGAACCTGCTGGATTTATTGCCATTGGTACAAAACAAACAAGTTGTGTTCAGTTCATCCTGTACTGTGTATGGAAATCCGGAGCATTTGCCTGTTGATGAATCTGCACCTTTCAAACCTGCGCTTTCACCTTATGGCAACACAAAACGCATTGCTGAAGAAATACTGATGGACATCTGCCGTGCTGATAATAGCTATGCATGCATCAGCCTACGGTACTTCAATCCCATAGGAGCTCATCCGTCCGCTTATATCGGGGAACAACCACAAGGCATTCCCAATAACCTTATGCCTTTCATCACACAAACAGCCCTTGGCATCCGCAAAACTTTAAAAATTTTCGGAACCGACTACAACACGCATGATGGTACCTGTATCCGCGATTACATAAATGTGGTTGACCTGGCACGTGCCCATGTTATAGCTGTTGAACGTATGCTGAACCAAAAACAGGAAAACAACTATGAATATTTTAACCTCGGAACTGGCAAAGGGGTGTCTGTACTTGATATGGTCAAAAGTTTTGAGCGTGTTTCAGAAAGCAGATTGAATTATGCCTTTGCTGAAAGGCGTCCGGGGGATGTACCTGTAGTGTATGCTGACACTGCTAAAGCCAATAATGTATTGGGATGGAAAGCACATACCAGCCTTGATGAAACAATCAGGTCTGCCTGGAAGTGGGAAAAGAAACAATGAAATTTTTAATGAGTAAATGTACATCTACAATGTCAACTAACACATACAATTTATGACAAATGCGATTCTAATTACAGGAGGAGCCGGCTTTATTGGCTCACACGTTGTCCGGCGCATGGTGAACAATCATCCTGACAAACTCATTGTCAACTTTGACAAACTCACCTACGCAGGAAACCCGGAAAACCTTACTGACATCACCAATAAAAAGAATTATCGCTTTGAAAAAGGAGATATCGCTGATGAAAACCAGGTAGCAGCCTTGTTTAATAAATACGATTTCGAAGGGGTTATTCATCTTGCTGCCGAATCTCATGTTGACAGAAGCATTTCCAATCCCATGGAATTTATACGTACCAACATTGTGGGTACTGTGGTGTTGCTCAATCATGCCAAACAAGCATGGGAAAACAATTTTGATGGCAAATGTTTTTACCATATTTCCACTGATGAAGTCTATGGTTCTCTTGGTGACACAGGGCTGTTTACCGAAGACACCCCTTACGACCCGAAATCTCCCTACTCAGCATCTAAAGCCAGCTCAGACCATTTGGTAAGGGCTTATCACAACACCTATGGCATGCCGGTGGTAATCAGCAATTGCTCAAACAATTACGGACCCAATCAATTCCCGGAAAAACTGTTGCCACTGGCCATCAACAACATTAAAAACATGAAATCCATTCCCATATACGGGAAAGGAGAAAACGTACGTGACTGGTTGTATGTTGAAGACCATGCCGATGCCATAGAAACCATTTATTTCAACGGCACAAAAGGGGAAACTTACAACATTGGCGGAAACAATGAATGGGCCAACATCGATTTGATACGACTGCTTTGCAAGATCATGGATGATAAACTTAAGCGTGAACCAGGGACATCGGAAAAACTCATCACATTTGTGAAAGACCGTGCAGGCCATGATAAACGCTATGCCATTGATTCATCAAAAATTGCCAACGAACTAAGCTGGGAGCCATCGCTGGATTTTGAAGAAGGCCTAAAAAAAACGGTGGACTGGTACCTGAACAATCAAGGCTGGATGGACAATGTGATTACCGGAAATTACCAAAAATATTATAAAAACATGTATGAAAACCGCTGATGTATGGGCTTATTTTCATTACATAAAAAACAACATCAACCTGTCATTCCTATCCGCACAGACATGCATTCTCATCTGTTGCCGGGGATTGACGATGGTGCACAAACAGTAGAAGAAAGCCTGGATATGGTACGTGCTTTCCAGGCACAGGGATACACTAAAATCATCACAACACCACACGTACACAGCCAGCGCTACCTTAATTCAACAGATGATATCATGCATGCCAGGGAAATCCTCTTTGATGCCATGGAGAAAGAAAACATCAATTTCCCTGTGGAAATAGCTGCAGAGTATTATGCCGATGAGCACCTGCTTAAGCTGCTCGAAAACGATGATATTCTCAGTTTTGGGGACAATTACCTGCTGTGTGAGTTTAGCTTTTTGATGCCACCCGTTGGCACGGATATTATTGTAAAAGAAATAAAAAATGCCGGGTACATACCGGTGCTGGCACATCCTGAACGTTATGAATACTGGAATGACAATTTCAGTATGTATGAGCGGTTGCGTAAGCAGGAATTTTTGTTCCAGGCCAATTTGCCATCAGTCTATGGTTTATATGGCCCCGGCCCTAAAATCACAGTTGAGATGCTGGCTAAAAAAGGATGGGTGGATTTTCTGGGCTCTGATGCCCACGATGCAGCAACTGTTGATTTGCTCAATGAAATAACAGCAACCGGGGTGGTACAAAACATTATCTTACACGGGATCCGTAACCACAACCTATAATGAAACAGCTTTATTTTTTCATATTGCTTATGATGGCTGTGATGATAAAACCCGCAGATGGCACCAACATCTCATCCTATTCGGGCACACCTGACTTTGAAATAACCGATACCATACGTTTTGGGCATTATCGCATTCTCATCCACCACAATGACACCACAACAGAACAAAAAAAACGCAGCAAGCTAATCGCCATTGCAGCAGACCTTCTGACAGGCCCTCTTGGCGGACACCGCATTTATCTCGGCACACAACCATGGATTCCTGTTGTCTATGCTGTTACCCTTGGCGGCGGTATCGGCGTGTTGCCCGTGATTGACCTTTTTGCCATCATTTTTGTCAGTGATTTGAAAAAATACACCGGTAACCCACAGATTTTCATGTGGCTGTGAGATACAACACTATCTTGTTTGCTGGCAGTAGTGAGAAAAAGAGATTATCGTGAACTGAACCAGAAAAGCATGTTTTTTTGCGGCATAAAATTTCGCTTTTTCCAGAAATACTGTTTTCCTGCTGTGCTGTCAGGTTGATATGAACAGGAATCCAGCTTTATGTCTGACAGAATTGTCAGCCTATAATTAACCATTTCAAACGGTTTATTCCAATGCCTGGTGGTAGTTAAAATGTATTCAGCCCGTCCTGCATTCAATTCTTGGCGGTATGCAATGCGATAGGCTGCAATTGCTAGAGGTGCAAGGACAAGTGAAAACCGGATGCCAAAAGGGCTGTTGTTTGTAAATTTCACCTCCCCTCCGCTATGGAGATTGACAACCCGTATGTTGTCAACATCACCATACAGACTATCAAGTGGGAAAGGGTACATAATGGGAGTCCGGATACTGTCCGTACTGATGTTGCAAAAATGGTAATTTCCATCGACAGTAAAATGGGATTCTGATATAGTAAAATGTATATCCTCCCCGTAAAACTCTACTTCCTGCGTATATATAGCAGGTGCAAAGGTGACAATTACAATTATAGCAATCATCAGGCTTTTCATTTCTGAACAATCAATTGCTTAGATGCCAATGGTTTTCCATCGGATTCCAGTTTGTAGTAATAATTTCCCGGGGGCAAATGAGATATATCCATCTGAAAGCTGTTTTCTCCGGTGCTAAGGTTTAAAAGCATTATTTTCAGCATTTTCCCTTCGGCAGTAAACAATTTCAAAACTGCATTAAAACCTGCATGCTTTTCCGGCAGGTAACACTCAAAATTGCAGGTGTTTTTCACCGGATTTGGAAAGGCTGATATATCAACTGCTACTGATTTGGCAGTTTCACTTTCCCTGCTCACAAATATCTGCTCACAACCAAGCACAAAAACAAATTCATTATTTCGATTTTGCCTAAACCCTTTTCAATGCATCATGTCCTTAAAGTGATTGTATTCTTCAGTGAAATCTAAATGGGGAACTTTTTCCCGCCATGTTTCAATCAGCATCATTTGATGTTGCGCAAATTTTGTGGCTTCATCAGTTTCCGGATACAACACACGATGGTGATATGCATCCCGTATTTTTCTGATTTGCTCATTGAGGTATTTGGTTTCGCTGTTAAAATACGTATCGCCGAACCTGTTCCACAAATAATCGACCGCTTCAGGAGAAGGATGCGTTAAATCTTTATTGTAAAAACGATAATCACGCAAATCATCCATCAGTATTTCATAAGAAGGGAAATAACTCACCTGTGAGAATTTTTTCTCCAATGCTTCAGCAGCCAGCAAAAGCACCGCTTTGCTACGCTGATTTTCTATAAACCCGTCTTTTAGATGACGTACCGGTGATACTGTAAACACAATACGTATGTTGTGGTTGTGTTTGATGATGGAATTCAAAAAATCGGAATAGTCCGTGATGATGGAATTTACTGCCAATTTGTCCCTTGTGAATGTCGTTGATGGCTGTTTATGGCAGTTCGCAACCGTTTCTCCGGAGATTTTCAATCTATACACTATGGAGGTGCCCCAGGTAATAAACAACACATCGGTTTGTTTAAGGTGGTTTTTGGCCTTGTCAAAAGCATTTACCATATTATTGCCGGCAACCGTCTTATCCGGATGTGAAAAACTGCCATGAAAACGGTAATCATACCACAGTTCGTTGCTTTTGTGCAATTGAGGAACAAAATCCTTGTCATCATGTAACATGCGCCGTATATGGTCAGCAGTGACCACCGGATTATACAACACACCAAAGGGATTTGACAAGGCATTGAATTTATGTTCCATACACTGGTTCCCAATGTTGTCAGAAAAACATGAGCCTAAAAACGTCATGTTGTGCTTGTGATTTATCTTGAAATCTGCCTCCGGAATGTGTATTTTTGTTCTGAAATCCATAATTTATTATAATTGTGATAAAGATAATAAAATGCAAAAAACAATTAAGGTTTCGACACACAAACATAATGAACTGATTGATATCACAGAATATATACATGATTTTATCAGTGAGAACGATGTGGAGACAGGCAGCGTAATGGTGTATGTACAGGGTGCTACAGCCGGTATCATGATACAGGAAAACTGGGATGATTCCGTTCAGAGCGATGTCATTGACATGCTCAATAAAATAGCTCCCCAGGGTTTGTGGAAACACGACCGGATAGATAACAACGGGGCAGCTCATCTAAAATCCGGACTGGTGGGCCCATCAGAATGCATTCCTGTTATCGTTGGAAAAGCCGGCCTCAGCACATGGCAAAATGTTTTTTTGTGTGAATTTGACGGCCCGCGAAAATCACGCAAAATTGTACTAACTTTGCACAAATCCCGTTAGGATATTATTTATGGGAAGGTTTTTACTCATAGTCATTATTGTAATTTTGTTTTTTCGTCTTTTGTTCAGGGTTGTAATACCTTGGCTGCTTAAGCGTAAAATCAATAAAATGCAGCATCAATACAAACAAGAACAAGACCCCCGTAAAAAACAAGATAAATCAGAAGGCGAAGTAACCATAGAGAACATCCCTGAAGATAGAAAATCAGGGAAGAAAAAGGGGACAAAGCATGATGATGAGGAATACGCAGATTATGAAGAAATTGATTAAAATCTATACATGAAAACTTTACGACGTTTTCTGTACAAAAAAATGGGGCTTAAACGCTATTTGCGTTTCATCAGCAAGTGGTACATCCGTTTAGTTGACATGGGCTTTTTCAAAAAGAAACATCCCGAAATACATCACTTGCCAAACATCATAAGCCCGGGAGATACATGCATTGACATTGGAGCCAATTTGGCTTATTATACCGTCTTTATGTCAAAGATGACAGGAAACAGCGGAAAAGTATATGCGGTAGAACCCGTCCCATTGTTTCGTCAGATATGGGAGGAGAATGTCAATCGCAAAAACCTCAGGAACATTAAAATGCTGCCTTATGCACTTGGCGAGACTGAAAAAACGGTCAAAATGGGAATGCCTGCACCGGACGGTATCGTTCATCATGGCATGACAAAAATTGTACAGGATGGCAATAAAGCGTTTCAAAAACATTTTGAAGCGAAGATGAAAGTTCCGGACAAACTGTTTGCAGACATTACACGCATTGATTTCATCAAAATAGACATTGAAGGCTATGAATACCCGGTGTTGCAACATATGTTACAAACCATAAGGAAACACCAGCCCAAGCTGCAAATTGAAATGTCAAAAGACAGGGATAAAATATTTACATTGCTTAAAAACGAAAATTACCTTCCCTACATTTTGGTCAGGAACATTATGGTTCCGGCAGGCAACGAAGCCAGACAACATCATAAACGGGATTTTTATTTTTTGCCCCATTACAGTTAAATTGTAACTACTCAGCGCTAAAATTAAAAAACAGACGAACACAATTTTCACCGCTGAGACGGCACCGTCTTTGCGGTGAGGAGCTACTTTTGCTGACACTAATTAGTTCCGTTAAATTTTATTCCCTTGTAATTATTTTATTCGTATATTTGTTTGATATTTGATAAAATACAGGCGTTGACATAAGTTAGTGTGAATGAAAATCAAATGGTACATAATTTACATAATAATCATCTGTTCAACCAATGTCATTATGGCTCAGACAGCACCTAAATACAGCAATGAGTTTCTAAACATTGGCGTAGGAGCGCGTGCCCTTGGTATGTCCGGAGCTGTAGTAGCCTCAACCAATGATGTTACTGCCACGTATTGGAATCCTTCCTGTATAAATACCCTGGACAAAGACATGGAAATCGGGCTTATGCACGCAGAATATTTTGCCGGGGTTGCAGGTTATGATTTCGGATCAGTAATATACAGACCTGACAGCACCTCTGTGATTGGTGCCAACCTGATACGCTTTGCTGTTGATGACATTCCCAACACCCTTGACCTGATAGACAGTGATGGCAATATCCGCTGGGACAGGTTGTCGTCATTCTCAGCATCCGATGTGGCTGTGTTGTTAACGTATGCACGGCACACAAACATTGACAATCTTGACGTGGGAGGGAACATAAAGATTATCCGGCGCAAAGCCGGTGATTTTGGCGGTGCATGGGGATTTGGTGTGGATTTTTCTGCTACTTATCATCTTGAGAACTGGCATATCGCAGCCATGGCAAAAGATGTCACTTCTACATTCAACGCCTGGACATTCAACCATGAACTGCTGGAGGACACATGGTATCAAACCGGTAATTATTTGCCTGAAAGCAGCCTGGAAATTACTTTGCCTTCGCTGACAATGGCTTTTGCCAGAGAAATCCCGGTGGTGAATAAGTTTTCTGCCCTGGCTGAAATTGATCTGTTTACAACATTCGACGGGAAAAGAAACACCCTGTTAAAAACTGATTTAATTAGCGTTGATCCAAGGGCCGGCATAGAATTCACTTACGATAACCTGGCGTTTTTAAGGGTTGGTACAGGTGGGTTCCAGGAAATACCACTGGAGAATGATAAAACATCATACAGCATGCAACTTTCAGTGGGAGCAGGCTTTAAATTCAGGGGCGTTAGCATAGACTACGCTTTAAGCAACCTGGGAAACAGTAATAATTTTTATTCCCATGTCATATCTTTGAATTTCCGTTTTGATACAAATAAATTAAAAGCCTCAAAATCCAGTTTCGATGGGTAAAAGACTAACATATTGTTATTTTTTACTATGCTTTGTATGTTTTACAATTGCAGGCAATTCCAGCTTGTTGGCACAGGAATATGGCAATGAATGGATCAATTACGATCAGGAATACTACCGGATTTCCGTTACCGAAGATGGGATATACCGCCTCCCTTATCAGGAGCTGGTGAACAGTGGTTTTCCGGCTGGATCCATAGACCCTCGCTGGATACAATTGTTTTACCAGGGTGAAGAACAAGCCATTTACATCCAAGGGGAAGGCACAAACGGGATTTTTGATCCCAATGGGTACATCGAATTTTACGGCAAACGTAACCGGGGATATAAAGACACCATTATGTTTGATGAACCTGGAAACTGCATCAATCCGGATCATTCATTGTTTGCTGATACAGCAGCTTACTACCTGACCTACAATAATTCTTTCAACAACCGCCGCATGAGCTATGAAACAGATGATGATTTCGTAGCCTACAGCAGTTATTTATCCCCATGGTGCATCAAACACCTGCGGGAAAACTACACAAGCCGTTATTACCCTGCATCAAGCAAAAGCCTTTACAGCCGGTCGGAAGGGTGGCTTGATAACGCCACCATTACCCTGGAAACCAGTCGCAGTAAAACCTTAAATTTATCAGGCCTTGCTAGCAGTGGCGCTAACGTTGAAATTGAATTGGCCGTTGCAGGCACCCCCAACATTGAAATAGTATCTTATGTCCCGCATCATTTGAAAGTTAATTTTCTTGGTGAAACCCGCATTGATGAACTTTATACCGGCTATGATTTTATTCGCAAAACTTTTTCTTTCCCTCCCGGAGATGTCACTGAAAATATCACATTTACTTTTTCCTCCCATGATACTCAAGCCCCTCAGTATAATGACAATAACAAAGTATCATACATAGACATTACCTATCCCCACACGTATAATTTTCCCACAAGCAATACCTACGAATTTTATCTTAAACCCGGCAGCGGAGACAAAGACCTTTTGGAAATCACAGGTTTTGGAACAACAGGCGACATCAGGCTTTATGATATTGATCAGGGCAACAGAATTGAAGTCACCTATGACGAAGGTACACTCAAAGCCCTGGTTCCCAACAATGGCAACACACGTCACATGATCCTTTGCAATGACAATGGTTACAAAGAGATACATAAAATTGCACCTGTAACAGATAACGCAAAATTTACGGATTATACCTCCATAAACAAGGATGCAGATTATCTTATCATTACCCATCCGGATTTGATGAATGCAGCCGGAGCCTACAAATCATACCGCATAAGTTCAGGATACAATGCCGAGGTATTTAACATCAACGAATTATATGATCAATACGTTTACGGAGTCAGAAAACACCCTTATGCAATCCGTAATCTGGTTGCCCATTATGCAGACATCAACGGTACACGAGCAAAACATTTATTTTTATTGGGAAAAAGTATCAGGACAAATAAGATCCGCAACAACAGCTACAATTATAATGCCTGTTTTGTTCCAACATACGGCTATCCAGGTTCTGATATACTTATCACAGCAGGTCTGGGCGATTCGCAATTTGAACCGTTTGTGCCTACAGGCCGGTTGGCAGCACGAAATGAAGATCATGTCAATGATTACCTGAATAAGATCATGGAATATGAATCCAATGCACCGGCGTTGTGGATGAAAAATGTACTGCATTTTGGCGGTGGTGCCAATGCATCAGAACAGGAAAATTTTGCCAATTACTTGGAAGGATACGAAGAAATCATTGAAGATACCTTGTTTGGCGGATTTGTGCATACGTTTTTGAAAAACTCTTCAGAACCCATTCAAATAACTACCTCTGATTCTGTGCGTGACCTTATCAATAATGGTGTTACCATGATGACATTTTTTGGTCATGGAACTGCCTCCGGTTGGGATCAGAGTATTGATGATCCGGAAAATTACAACAACACAAACCGTTACCCTTTTATCCTGGCCAATTCCTGTTGGTCGGGGGACATACATGTAACCGATAACTTGAGTGTAAGTGAACACTGGGTGCTTATAAATGAAAAGGGAGCCATTGGTTTTATAGCATCGGTTGGTAAGGGTAATCCACCATATCTTAATCAGTATTCTGACAAGCTGTACAAAAACATTGCATATCTCAATTATGGTGAACCATTGGGATTGCAGCAACAGGAAGCCATACGGTTGGCACAGCAAGGCAATTTAAGCAATGTGTATTTGGAAACCACGTGTCATGACATGTCCTTTCATGGTGATCCGGCTTTGCGACTGAATTATACTGAACTGCCTGATCTGGTTATGGAAAGCAGCGGTATAACACTTACCCCCCCGGAAATTACCACTGTTCAGGATTCATTCAACGTTAATATTTATATGACAAATCAGGGGCAGGCTTTTGCAGATACTTTTCTTGTACGGATTACAAGGGAATATCCTGATTATAGCGTTGATGAATATGAAAAAGCTGTAGCAGGGTGTTTTTACGATCAAAACCTCCAGATAAAAATACCGGTTGATCACAGTAAAGGCCCGGGATTAAATAAAATCACAGTTTATTTAGATTCTTATGATCAGATAGAAGAGTTGTCGGAAACAAACAACGATGCCAGTTTGCAATTCCTCATCAAAACAGGTAAAGTATATCCGGTTTATCCTTATGAATACGCTATATACCCTGACAATACCGTAACCCTGAAAGCTTCGACAGGAGATCCTTTCATCGGGGAAACGGAATTTTTGTTTGAAATGGATACCACCGATCTGTTTAACAGCAACATGGGGACAGCCATGTACTCCGGACAGGTAACAGGATCAGGAGGTGTGATTACCTGGGATACCCCGGCCATACTTAACGATACCACCGTTTATTTTTGGCGTGTGGCAGCCAATCATCCGGTGCCGGATTCAATAAGCTGGAAAGAATCATCCTTTATTTATATACCGGGAAAAACCGGCTGGTCACAGGCACATCCGTTTCAGTTTAAAAAAGATAATTACGTTTTTATGAATCTGAACAGGGAAGTGCGCCGCTTTGATTTCATCGAAACAGCAAAAGAATTGAAATGTTATAACATCGGCAGTCCCTGGTCTGAACTATATGAGCATATCCGTTATACCATTGACGGGGCTATAAGTAACATTGGCGGGGTTTCTGGTTCATGTACACCTACAAGTGCCATGATTATAGCTGTTATTGATCCGGTAACACTGAAAGCATGGTCTTCGGATATTGCCGATTACGATCATTACAATTATCCCCAATGTCATCTCCTGAGCCATCCCACTTGCGGTTTTGTTTTTCCTACGGGCAGTGATGGATACCGCCAGAATATGATAGATATGATAAACGAAGTGCCGGAGGAATATTATATACTTGCATATTCATTCCGCAACGGGAATTTTGAAAACTGGGCAGAATCAGAATATGAATGTTTTGAAAACCTTGGTGCTGCCAATATCAGAAACCTTGATAATTGGATACCATATATATTTTTCTGCGAGAAGGGAAAACCCGGATCAGCAGAAGAAAGAATTGGGGAAACCGTACATGCTGAGATTGAATTCGAAATTGACCTGTACACCGACTTCAAATATGGCACCATCACAAGTCCCCCGGCAGGACCAGCACAGCAATGGCAATCATTGCACTGGTACCAGGAAGCTGATGAGGTCAATAACGACAGTTCACTGGTTGAAATTTTATTTTATGACCCGGTAACCAACACAACCGAACCGTTTGATACCCTTTATCCTCCAACTTATGACATGTATAACCTTAACAGCTATATTGATTATGAAGAACATCCCTTGCTAAAACTGAATTTCTGGACACGAGACGACAGTACGTTGACCCCGGGGCAATTGAAAAAATGGCAACTTATGTTTGAAGGTGTTCCCGAGACAGCCATAAATCCTTCTGACGGGTTTTACATATCAGGAGACAGCATTACACAGGGAGAAACATTGGAATTTGCCCTAGCTACCAGGAACATCAGCCCGTATGACATGGACAGTTTGCTGGTAAAATATTGGCTGCAAACCAATAGCAATCAAATTACTCAAATAAAAGAACACAGGTTGGCACCACATCCCTCGGGGCATGTAGCTATTGATACCGTAAGTTTTGATACACATGCACTCACCGGCTTAAATTCTGTGTGGATTGAATATAACCCTGCCGTGGAGGGTGGTAATTACGACCAGGCCGAGCAATATCATTTCAATAACATTGCCCAATACTATTTTTATGCCGAATCTGACAAGGCCAATCCTGTACTGGATGTCACTTTTGACGGGATTCATATCCTTGATGGGGATATTGTTTCAGCAAAACCCGAGATACTGATTAGCCTGAAAGACGAAAATCCGTTTCTACCGCTCACTGATACAAGTTTATTCAGGGTTTATCTCACTGACATGCAAACCGGAACGGAACAGTGCATTTACTTCCGTGACAGCATGGACAATGAAGTATTGCAATTTATACCGGCAGAATTGCCTGACAACAAAGCAAAAATATTGTATGAACCAACATTCACAAAAGACGGAATTTATCAGCTGCGTGTACAGGCAACCGATGCATCTGGCAATGAATCGGGTGATTACGATTACGTTATTTCATTTGAGGTGATCACTGAATCAAGCATTACCCATGTATTAAATTATCCAAATCCATTTTCCACTTCCACACGGTTTGTTTTTGAACTTACCGGAAGTGTTGTGCCCGATGTATTCAGGATAGAAATTTATACTGTCACAGGCAGGCTTGTTAAAGTAATTAACAAATCCGAACTTGGACACATTCATATTGGAAGGAACATAACCGAATATGCATGGAACGGACGTGACATGTACGGGGATCAATTGGCCAACGGCGTATATTTTTACAGGATTAAAACAGAAATTTCCGGTGAAAGCATTGAACACCGTTCCAACGAAGCAGACAAGTTTTTCAAAAAAAACATTGGTAAAATGTACCTGATGCGATAGTGGGTTATACTAGGTAAGAAAGTTGTGAGTAGTGGTCGGTAATCGGTAGGGCAAGTTGGCGATGGGATGGTGATCGGTCCGTCTCCACTGCGTTACGCCGGATAAATTCACGGTAATCGGTGAGTTGTGAGTAGTGATACCGATATGTGTTCAATTGTGTAATTTTCATAAGTTTGGCTGCACTCGGCATAGTCAAAGTAAGCTTTGCCTCTGCCCTCGTTGGCACAAAATTTCAGTTCGCTACCGCTCCTAAAATTATATTGAACATCAATCGGCATTATACTGAAATACAGATTGTTCAAGAATATCAAAATTAAAATAAATATATTTAATATTAGTAATTAAATATCTTAATTATAGCCTACTTTTTGTCCATTAAGCCCACTATGTTATGTCCTTGCTAACATGGATAAAATATGTTTCCTGTTGACGGGAAGTATTGCCAGAGATGCAATCAACAATCCATACAAAAGCATGCCATATTCAATTACGGGTATATGGTGTCTGTATCTTAGCCATGCAATCAGTATATTGATTGTTCCTCCACATAATACAAGAATTATTCTGGATGTTTTTGAAAACAGACTGAGTCCGTATGTGACGATGATAATCAATAATGGAGCTATTATAAATAATATCCTGTCAACAAAATATGGCATTAACAGGAGCAATCCTGTACTTATTAATAAAGCAATCAGACCTGCGGCAGTAAATCTGTTTTTGATTTTTTTACGGCTACGGAGGAACCATAAAACGCCGGCAAAAAACAGCATCCAGAAAACATCTAAAACACTGTACAATTGCCACAGTTTGGAAATATGAAAGCTGTCGTTTTTTGTTGCCAGGTGGGTTTCATGAACGCGAGCGACAATGTTGTCGCCAAATTGCAATTGCACTGCTGCAAAAATTGCGGCGGTGCAAATAATAAAAATGAGTCCATAAGCAAACACATTTTTCATCTTGTGTTTAAATGCATTGTTTTCTGTCATTAGGATGGAAAGAAAAAATATCATGCCAATCACAGCGCTTTCTTTCGCAAATACTCCCAGGGCCATCAGTAAAGCAATGATTATCCCCCTCCGGCTTTTGTTTGTGCTGCTGACGTATTTAAGGCTGAGGTAAATCCCAATTACAATAAAAAACCACCCGGCGACATCAGATAGTACCATAAGTGCATAGATCGCATAAGACTGACACATGATAAAGGCCAAAAAACCGAGAAAGGCGAGTTGCTTTTCCCTGTAAATTAACCAAAGGCTTTTATACATAAACCAGCCTGTAAGAAAAAACAACACGCTGTTTTGCAGGATAAAAGTAATTTTGGGGTGGATGTTGAAAGCCCATTCCATGAAACCGGGAAGTAAAAGCACCAGTGGTTTTGTTACCCTGGACTGAAAATCAAAAGCCCCTTCCAGACCGAAAATCAAGCGTGCCCCACCGATAAAACTTGGTTCATCGAAGGTATCCCATCGCATAAAATCAAAGGCAATCCAGTAAACAACATAAGCAATTATCAAAGTGATAACCACCAAATACGCTGTATTGTGTTTATGAAACAGGGTTTTCATGAAAGCACAAAGATAAACAGAAATAATTTAATTTATAGCAATACTGTTAACTATTATAGCGTTTCTTAATCCGTCTTTGCCGGACAAGTTATGTTAATTAAAGAACGAACTACTAGTCAATGCTAAAATTAAAAAAACTTAACTAGTGTCCGTCTATAATGTCCTCCTATTTTTGAGAGTCTGTCTATAAAGTTCGCTGGTAAGGCTTGCGAAGTCTGAAAATACCGGAACTGACGAACGAAGCAAGGGCAGAGGCAAAGCTGCCACCCTGAGCGAAGTCGAAGGGTTGCTTTGACTATGCCTTGCAAGGAGAAAGAAGACGAAGTCAGTTTACTTTCGTAAATGACTGTTATAAATACGAGCGTAACGCAGAATTTAGCGAAGCGATATCACGAACACCGCTTAAATAAAAAAAATTGTGAGTAAATCGGACATTATGGACAGACACTAACTAACCGTTGTGGTATCACAGGGAATAGCATCAATTCTTTCAATCCATTTTACTTTCACTTCATTGAATTCATCCATCAGGCTATCCGGAACGGGATCGGCCGGGGGGGATTCCAGGGTGAGCGGATTGATTTGCTGGCCGTGTTTATGCACTTCAAAATGCAGATGAGGGCCTGTTGATAAACCGGTACTTCCAACGTAGCCAATAATATCACCCTGTTTTACCCGTTGCCCTGTCTGGTATTTACCATACCTTGACATGTGCATATATACGGTAGTATAAACCGAATTGTGTTTTACTTTGATGTAATAGCCCGCACCCGAACCATATTTACGTAAAGTGATTATACCATCACCAATGGTTCTGATGGGTGTTCCTGTGGGCGCAGCGTAATCAACAGCACGGTGTGGACGGCGATATTTCAGCACCGGATGCATACGGCTGTTGGTAAACCTGGAGCTAATCCGGTTGTATCTGAGGGGAGCTTTTAAAAAGGTTTTACGTAAACTGGCGCCATCCAGTTCATAAAAATCCAGTTGGTCGTTGCGCTCAAACGGGATGGCCCAAAAATCTTCACCTGCATGTTTCATGAAACCTGCTTTGATGCCTTCGATATAAAGGTCACAACTGTCAACCCGTGCTACTTCATAAATCATTTTAAATGTATCGCCTTTTTTGAGGCCAAAAAAATCAATGCTCCAACTGTAAATATCTGCCATTTCAAGGGCAAGCAATGGATTAACATCCTGATTTTTTAACGCTATCCACAATGAAGAATTGATGTCTCCGCATACTTCTCTTTCCACGTATTCAACCGGTTTTTTGTCTTTTGCAACAAAGACTGAATCAGAAAAATCATACACCGTATAATCAATGCCATTGTTCTCATAAACAAGGTAACTTGCAATCAATTCAGATGCTGAATCTTCCTTACAGAACACAGCGTATGGCTGGCCTGCTTTAATTCTGTCAATGCGAAACGAATCAGTTGACATTTTCCCAATTTTGTCAATGGTAGCGAGGTTTACATGATATGGTGTGAGCAAATCGGAAAGGGTGTTGCCCCGGCTGACAGTATCATACACGATGGTAAAAGAATCCACGGGGATACCATATTTAGTTACAGGTTCAACATATGGCTCTTGTGTTTCTTCTGCTTCCGGGGGGGGTTCCTGCAGGTTGGATTGGTTGATAATAAGCACAGTCACTATACCTATCAACGCAACAAAGGCACTTACTATTAATATCCACCGGTATTTTTTCATGAACTTATTTCAATGTCTGTTTCACTTCCACTTCTTCAAACGATTCGATGACATCACCAACTTTGACATCATTGAAATTTTCAACATTTAAACCACATTCATAACCTGAAGCCACTTCTTTGACGTCATTTTTAAACCGTTTCAATGATTCCAGTTCTCCGGTATAAACAACAATGCCATCACGGATGACCCGAGCTTTGTTGTTTCTGTAAATTTTCCCGTCCACTACTTTACAACCTGCTACGGTGCCAACTTTGGTTATTTTAAAGACCTCTTTGACTTCGGCAGTACCGGTAATTTTTTCTTTGATTTTAGGCGAAAGCATGCCTTCCATGGCATCTTTCATATCGTTGATGGCATCATAAATAATAGAATACAGGCGAATTTCAATCTCTTCTTTTTCGGCTAGTTTGCGGGCTCCGACTGAAGGACGAACCTGGAATCCGATGATAACAGCATTGGATGCAGATGCAAGCATAACATCTGTTTCTGTGATTTGCCCTACTGCTTTATGGATGACATTGACCTGTAGTTCTTCGGTGGACAATTTAATCATGGAATCTGCCATTGCTTCAATGGAACCATCAACATCTCCTTTGACAACCACATTGATTTCCTGGAAATTACCCAATGCCAAACGGCGTCCGATTTCATCGAGAGTAATGTGTTTTTGTGTACGCAGCGATTGTTCTCTAGCCAGTTGCTGTCTTCTTTGTGCGATGTTTTTGGCTTCGCTGTCGCTTTCCATCACTTTAAAGGTATCTCCGGCCTGGGGGGCTCCGTTAAGACCAAGCACCACAGCAGGTGTAGCAGGCCCCGTATCCTTAATGGGCTTTTGACGTTCATTAAACATGGCTTTTACCCTGCCATAACATTGACCTGCAAGCACAATATCTCCTTTTTTCAATGTTCCTCTCTGAACAAGCATTGTTGAAACATATCCACGGCCTTTATCAAGGCTGGATTCAATAATGGTTCCTTCAGCCGGACAGTTTGGGTTGGCTTTCAATTCCAGTAATTCAGCTTCGAGCAAGACTTTTTCGAGCAGATCGTCCACGTTGGTACCTTTCAGTGCTGAAAGATCCTGGGACTGATACTTACCACCCCAATCTTCAACAAGGTAATTCATGTTGGCAAGTTTTTCTTTGATCTTTTCAGGATCAGCAGTTGGCTTATCCACCTTGTTAATGGCGAATACCATTGGAACACCGGCAGCAGAAGCATGGTTAATAGCTTCAATGGTTTGAGGCATAACACTATCATCGGCAGCAATAACAATGATGGCCAGATCAGTTACCTGAGCTCCCCTTGCACGCATAGCAGTAAATGCTTCATGACCGGGAGTGTCAAGGAAAGTAATGATTTTGTCATTATCCAGTTCTACAGAATAAGCGCCTATGTGTTGTGTGATTTTACCGGCCTCTCCGGCAACAACATTGGTATGGCGAATGTAATCAAGCAGTTTTGTCTTTCCGTGATCCACATGTCCCATGACAGTAATGATGGGAGCTCTGGGTTCCAAATCTTCAGGTGCCTCTTCTATTTCTTCTTTTTCTTCCAAAAGGTCATCGGCACTTACAAATTCGACATCATACCCAAACTCATCAGCCACAAGCGTCATAGTTTCAGCATCTAACCTTTGATTAATTGACACGTTAAGTCCGATGTTCATACAGGTAGCAATGATTTCGGTAACAGGTTTATCCATCATGCTGGCCAGCTCATTGACCGATGCAAACTCATTGACCTGAAGGATATTTTTGCTTTCTTCGTCTTTTTGTTTTTCTTCTTCTTTCTTTTTGTAAACAGCATCCCTCTTGTCGCGGCGGTATTTTGCAGTTTTTGATTTCTGCTTTTTGGTTTCCATCCTGGCGAGGGTGTTCTTAATTTGTTTCTGCACATCTTCTTCGGTAATTTCTGCTCTGCTGTCTTTGGCTTTAGACCTCGTCTTTTTCTTCTTAGGAAAGGGCTTGCCTTTATCCCTGTCTCTGCCTTGTGTTTTAACTTTATCTTTAACAGAAACTTTTTCTTTTTTTATCCGCTTTCTTTTTTTCTTTTTGGCAGCTTTTTTCTTTCGTTCAGCTTTAAACGCTTCTTTTTCTTTTTTCCGTTTTCGTTCCAGTTCCTTCTCTTTTTCAAGGAAGTTTTCAATATTAATCTTGCCTACAACCTTGGGCCCATCCAGTTTTTCAACTTCTGTTTTTTTGAAAATCTCAGGTGATTTGGGTTCAGTTTTTCCCTTTTCTTCTGGTTTATCATCAAGCTTTTCCTCTTTTGTTTCAGCAGGTTGATTTTTTTCAGGCGTTTCGGCTTGCTTATCTTCAGGTTTTTTGGCCTTTTGTTTTTCCCGCTTTTCTTCTTCTTTTTCTTCCTCTTTCTTCTTTTTGCTTTTCTTGTCAGGCCGGGTTTTTTGATTAACTTTATCCAAATCAATTTTCCGGATTACTTTTGGGTTATCATCTTTTTGGGATTCGTCCTCTTCAGATTCAGATGTTGCAGTATCCTTTTCGGCAGCACTGTCGGATTTTTCAGCTTTTTTATCTGAAGCATCAGGATGATCTTTTTTCTCAGGTGTTTCTTCTTTTGTTTTATCTGTATTTTTAGTACCCTCAGGTGTTTTTTCACTGGGTGATGCAGCGTTATCTTTGATAAAAATGTCCTTATCTTCTTCTGTATCCCCTGAAGGCACAGATTTTTCATTAGCAGCGGAGGCCGCCTCATCATGTTTGGTCTCTGCCCTTTGTTGACGGCGGTCTTTGATTTGCTGTGACACAGCTTTCGACTTCTCTTTTACCGAAATCTGATCACCAAACTCCTTATCCAGAAGTTCGTAACATTCCGGAGGAACTTTGGTGTTGGGATTTGATTCAATTTCAAATCCTTTTTTGGCCAGAAATTCAACAATGGTATTGTGTCCAATGTTAAATTCTTTCGCAATTTTGATTAATCGTTTCTGTTTTGCTGCCATAAGTTGTTTCTAATCCACAAATTAATCCGGCAAAAACCGGTATTTATTCAAATTCTGATTTTAATACTTTTAATACATTGTCCACCGTTTCTTCTTCCAAATCGGTTCTGCTCAACAAATCATCACGTGAGAGTTCCAGCACAGCTTTTGCTGTGTCGAGGCCAATAGATTTCAGTTGGGTAATCACCCATTCATCAATTTCATCACTGAACTCGACAATATCCACATCTTCTTCATCTTCACCAACTTCCCTGTACACATCAATTTCATAACCGGTTAGTTGGCTGGCAAGTTTGATGTTGTAACCATTTTTACCGATGGCCAGGGACACCTGATCCGGATCAAGATACACATCAGCCCGAAAGTCGTCTTTTAAGGCGACATTATTTACTTTAGCCGGACTCAGAGCACGTTGAATAAACAGTTGAATGTTGCTTGTATAATTGATAACATCAATGTTCTCGTTTCTTAATTCCCTGACAATACCATGGATACGGCTTCCTTTCATTCCCACACAAGCTCCTACAGGATCCACCCTGTCATCATAAGACTCCACAGCAACTTTGGCTCGTTCGCCGGGTATACGGGCAATTTTTTGAATGGTGATCAACCCATCAAATATTTCAGGCACTTCCAGTTCAAAAAGCCGTTCAAGAAAAACAGTAGATGTTCTTGATATGATGATCAACGGATTACCATTTCTCATTTCTACTCTGGATACCACAGCACGCAACGTGTCGCCTTTTCTGAAAAAGTCTGATGGGATTTGATTTTCACGTGGAAGTATCAATTCGTTGCCCTCATCATCCAAAACAAGAATTTCTTTTTTCCAAATCTGATACACTTCCCCGGTTACAATTTCATCAAGCCGTTCTTTGTATTTATTGTAAATACTGTCTCTTTCGAGTTCTAGAATTTTGTTTGACAAATTTTGTCTCAATGAAAGAATAGCACGACGTCCAAATTCCTCCATTTTGACTTCATCGGTAACGTCTTCGCCTATTTCGTAATCGTCTTCAATCTTTCTTGCTTCGGACAATGGTATCTGGGTGTTTGTATCTTCAAAATCTTCGTCTGCGACTACCTCTCTGTTTCTCCAAATCTCAAAATCCCCTTTATCAACATTAATAATAATATCATAATTTTCATCCGTTCCGTGAATTTTCAACAGTGTAGCCCTGAAGACATCTTCGAGTACACTCATCATGGTAGGCCTGTCAATATTTTTCAGTTCCTTGAACTCTGAAAACGTGTCTATTAAATTCATCTGTGCCATACTTCAACTTTTACTAAAAATTAATACAAGGTTTTGTTTTACTGATTTCATCATATATCATGTGTTCCTGAACTTGCTTTTTATTCTTTCGATATGCAATCTGTATGCCATCATCATCAACGCGTTGCAAATCTGCAATTAATTTTTTGCTGTTTTTTAGAATCAATTCTACTTTTTTACCCAAATACTTATTGTATTGCTCCCTTACTTTGAATGGTTTATCAAGGCCAGGTGTTGATACTGTCAATTCAAAATCCTCTTTTTTTCTATCCAGCCCCGCTTCTATGGCTTTGCTTATCCTCCGGCAATCATCAATGCTAAATTTTTGAAAACCATCTACATATACAGTAATCTCGTTAGACTTGCTGATTTTGCAGTCAACCAGAAATTCATCATACTCCAAAGCTTTGCATGCCAGGCTCTTAATGTCTTCCTTCTTTACCATATAATACTAAATAAGGGGACTCCATGTCCCCTTTTCTCTTTTTTCTCACTGCAAATGTAGGCTTTATCTTTGTGGTTACCAAATAATTTTATGTTTTTGTTCAAAGAAAAAACCCACTCCGAACATAAGTTCGAATCCGCAATTATGTTGAACATTATTTTGAAGGTAACACAAAAACCATGTTTGTATCCTTCTCATAAACGATAACAAACTTGAAATAAAAGAATTAATTGAAGTCCCCATAAGACAATATCACAAATGATCTTAATAAATCTGTTCGGATATCACCCCACTTAGTATGTACCTACAACGATTCTGAAGCCAATTAGATCAGTGCAATCAGGGGGGAAGCAATAAAAACGTTTGGCAGTACGGCATTCGTATGCATTCAAAATCCATGAACCGCCACGTAAGATACGGTAATACCCGTCAGATGGCCCTCTGGGGTCTATTTGGTCATCAGAGTTATAGGACCCATACCAATCCCAGCACCATTCATGCACATTTCCTGACATATCATACAAACCAAGGTCATTAGGTGACTTTGTCCCTACATTGTGTGTTTTATTGTCAGCATTACCTTGTGTCCACGCATAATTACTGATCTCTTCTTCTGAATTTGTACCTGCATATTGTTGATCAGAACGTCCTCCACCCCTTGCAGCATATTCCCATTCTGCCTCTGTGGGCAACCGGTATCCATTGGCACTAAAATTACAGGTGACCTCATCCCCAATAGTGTAACATGGATCAAGTTCATTTTCCAGGCTCAGCGAGTTGCAATATTCAATGGCACCATACCAGGTTACTTCTGCTACTGCACTGTTGTTTCCTTCAGAAAATTCGCTTTGGGAATATGAAAAACTACCATCATGATATTTTATACTGCAATAATCATCGTCCATATCCAAAAGCTTGTGCCCGTTGTATTTTCCATCTGCATCCGCACCAACACCATTGAGGAAGCTGATAAATTCAGCATTGCTGATTTCATGTTTTCCAATAAAAAACCCACTAAGTGTTACGTTGTGAACAGGTTTTTCAACGCTGTCTCCTGTATCCCAGACATCTCCCATGTTAAAGTTACCGCCATCAATCCATAACATGCCGGGAGGCGGGTTTTCAGGGGATATTTCTTCATCCTCAGCGTCATCTTCACAAGATGAAATAAACAAGACCATCAGACAAAACATTAAAAGTAAAGGAAACTTGCTGTAATGAACCATAACATACCTCCAATTTAAATTAACAATAAGTGTAGTTTAAATTTTTAGTAAGGTATGTTTTTTTTTACTGCAATCAAAATTTTCATTGTTTTTTTTAATAACAAGGATGCTGACATTTTTATGCAACCTTTTGATGCTTATTTTTTCACAAGGGCACAATTGAATTTTTCCTTGTAAAAGTTGTTCAGATATTTATCTACCCAGGTGTAAAATGCCTGAATGTCATTATATGATTTGGTTCCGTTGGCTATGTGAACACAAAGCTTTTCCCCTTTTTCGAAAATGGTGTTTTCAACGGGTTTCAACAATTGCAAATACCCTGTTTGTTCCTGGTTTATTACCGCAGAAAGGTTTATGTATTTTTTACCACTGCCCCGGGTCACCGGGAAACAGTCTTGTTTTAATGCCAAAGCAGCATTGCAAAGCGGAGCTCTGAGGCTGTCGTTCATAGCCAGAACCCGTGGCAATGGCTTCCCTGCGGATAACCACACAGGCACTGCCACAGAACACAACGGGGAGCCCAGCACTGTCCACATCATGACTTCATCTGCCTGTTTTTCGTTTCCTGTTCCCACAATCAGCATGGCTGCAGACGTTGATACCCGTGGAATGTAATCAATAAAAAAGCGAAGGTCACGTGTATCCCGTGATGCGGGGAGGTTATCACCCAAATTGGTTCCTGTCAGGGATTGATAAAGGTTGCGTGAAAGCTTATCAAATGCATATTGCGGGCTCAACTGATTGCGATTAAGGCCTTCATTGAGCACCTGTAAAGCTGTATTGTACCGTATAAATCCATACCCTTTAGTGGTATCTCCACTCACGGAAAAATTGGTTCTGACCAAAAATCCGTGAGGCGCAACATCAGGGTCGTTGGCATCAAATTTTTTGTAATTGTAATTTCCGGTTTCATAGTATGCTGCACCTCCTGAAGCATCAATCACACCAAAATTAGAATCCACACCCATGGGCTTGTTCAAGGTATCAAGCAGACGTTCAAAATCCTGCAGGGTCCTGCAATGTTGCAGCGCCATTTTCATCACCACGCCTTCCTGGTCTTTAAGTTGTGTTGTATCTCCTGTATTGTTGTTGTATGCAGCAGCATTGACAATGGCAAACCCGGTTTCATTGTATCCACCCCAGACTTCCTTATCCCAGTTTTCATTGCCATTAACCACGGCAATGTATTTGTATTTACCGTCTTCAAAGAGCACCAGCGCATTGTCCATGCATCCGGTATCCCGGTTTTTAAACAAGAGTGGTTTTCCGTCGGGGGTATGCTCTCCCGAAATCACAAATGTTGTGCATGCAAACACTGTGTTTACAGTAAAAAGCAACACAATAATAAACAATAAATGCATTTTGGTTTGGGCCATCGGGTACCGTCATTTTTTGATATTACAAATATAGGATTTTTTTGCCATCTGACGGGTAAACTGGTAACTAATCAGCATCAACAAAAGTAGCTCCTCACCGCAAAGTTACGATTGCACGATTGCATGATTGCATGATAGCACGATTGCATACTTAAATGCAGACGTTACATCGTCCCCTCACACCTTCGTGCCTTCTCGCTATCGTTCCATCGTGCTTTCGTTATTTGATGGTAAGCGATTTAATTCTTTTTTTTCCATTTCCCTGCCTGCCGGCAGGCAGAGCTTGCCCGGCGACAGACGGGTTAGCGCCTTTGCGTCTCAGCGGTAACAATTAAATGTACCTGACTAGTTACGTAAACTGAAATTTAGAAAAGCTTATATTATTTTCCAACCATAATCCCATGATTGCAGCCGGAGGCCTTTATCGGGAAACATTTTCTTTGATGAAGACATACATAAATTTACAGATAAAAATACAACACATTGAAGATGAATGAAATGTTTGTCTGTATTGAGTGGCAGTGACAGTGGGGTTGTTAACAACATTCCAAAAGATGTCAGTAAAAAGTGCATTTTTGAAAGTAGAAAGGACTTAAACAGCAATGAAGCAGGGCAAATTTTTTGTATATTTGGCGTAATAAATATTGAGATAATACCTTGCATTGACAAAAATTTTGTTGATAGATAAGGAAAACATGTAAAGGTTTGTATATGCATGTTCAGCGCGGCACAAGGTGGCAACTTTGCCTCTGACCTTGTTTCGTTCGTCAGTTGCACAAAATTTGCACAAAAACAAAGGTTTTAAAATGGTAACTTTTTTCAATTTGCATTCTGTTGGAACATGTCTTCCGCGCATTAAAGGGCTTCTAAGTTACTGTTCTAAGAAAAATTTCTAAGTTTTTGTTGTAATATCTATCCCCTTTATTTTTTCTTGTCATCTTTTTACCTATTTTAGCAAGTCAGATTGTTTTATGAATTATTTGAATAAATAATATTTGAGTAATAAACCTGCATAAGAGGTGTGGATATACATCAAACGATTATGTATGAACGTACTTTTGTGGGGGGGGGATAAATGAGTTGCCAAAAATACGAGAGGATTTGGCTGCTTTGTTGCAGTAATCAAAATTAACCAATATTTATTGTTTGTTTAAAAAAATAATAATACTTTTGTGTTCCAACAATGAGTAAACTAAGACAAAAATCGGACTTTAATATGGATGCTGCTAAAGTTCTTTTGGAACAAAACTTATTTGCTCCTAGTGTGCATTGCTCATATTATAGCTGCTTTCAACTATTAAAATTTACTATAAAGGATTTTTTTAATATTGATTATGAATCTCAATCAGCAAATATTTCCTTTTCAAAACAAAATACTCATCAATATGTTGTAAATTACATTACAAATGAGTTGAAATCTTTATCCAATATATTTGAAAGTAGAGATTTTAAAAGAAAAATTAATGATCTGAAGCAATTTCGAGTTGAATCTGACTATGAAAATGTAGAGGTTAATTACGACAAAGGAAATGATGCTATGGATAAAGCAATTGAAATAAGGTCTTATATTATTAAAAAATTCAATGTATGAAATCAAAGAAGTTCATAAAAGAAAAATTAGAACAGTTATTTGCTCAATTTAACGATATAAAAATACAATATGAATATAGAGCAAATACTTATAGCCATATAATTGAGGTTACACCTTTAGAATTTTTTAAAGAGGATGAAAGGTATTTGATTCTTGAAGCTGAACTTGAAGAAGAATTTGAATCTCTTTTTCCTAATGAAAATATAGTATTCATCTCAGAAGGTTCTTTGTCTGAGATAAAAAGTGCAGAATTTGAATTAGGAGGTAAATCAATTACTTTTCATAATGAAGTAACTAATATTGACTTTATTGTCGTTGAGTTTAGTGAGAGTGTTGATTTTCAATATTCTAACAATTATGCTTTAGCTGCTTAGACTATGGAAAATTATTCAAAATTTCAATTTAAGAGTTTTAAAATCATTCGTTCTTTAATAAAAAGAAACGAAGAAACTCCATCAAAAAAAATATCTTTAGGTTTTGCTCCCAAAGGCTTTATAAATAAAGAAGATAGCAACTTTCAGTTACAGCTTGGGGTAAAAATTGAAGATGATAATAAATCATTTAAGATAGAAATAGAATCAGTTGCAGACTATTCGTTTGAGAATAGTGAAGGTTTGGAAAAATTAGATGATTTATTCTATATCAATGCTCCTGCATTGCTATTCCCTTACATTAGAGCTTACATTTCTACATTAACAAATCTTTCAGGATTTGAACCGATAAATCTACCTACCCTTAATATGACTAGTTTAGGGAATGATTTAAAAAAGAATACTTCTAAAATATAGAAATTTCAACCATAAGTGAAGTACTGTTGGCAACATGCAATATATTTCACAGCCTATAACGTCTTTGTTGACAAGTGAATAATAGACAGCTTTTTTCCTAAAGAAATTCAAATTGATGAACTTTCAATTGAGAAAGTGAATATTGTTTTAAACCTATTATCTGTAAAGCGAAAAAAATCCGATTTTTTGTATTATACATCAACAAGACCAGGAAACCCTCTTTATGAAAAACCAATTATAGATACTGGCAGAGGAATGTATCAGGTTTTTGAAGTTAAGCAGGTAATCCATTCAATAAATTTACTTCTCGAACAATTGATAACTAGAACGAAGGAAAATGAAACGAGATATATAAAGAAAAAAGGAGCTTTAGTAGAGGAAAGAATAATTGATTTCTTTTCTAATTTCTTTAAAACCAACTTTAAATATTATCATAGTTATTATGTAGATGGAAATGAACAAGATATTTTATTTCTATGGAAACAATATGCTTTTATCATCGAAGCAAAAGGTTATTCACTAAGAGAACCATTACGTGATCCTGATAAAGCTTTTATAAGAATTAAGGATGATTTTAAAGATTGCATAGGGTACGGTTATACTCAAATACGCAGAATTGAAAAGAAATTTATTGAAAATCTTCCATTAACAATAACTGATAAAGATGGAAATATTATCGATAATATTGATACAGAACAGTATGAAGAAGATTTCTCAATAATTGTAAACCTAAAATCGTTTGGCCAAGTTCAAAATGATCTTTCAACCCTTATTAAATTAGAAAATGAAGATGATGTTTATCCTTGGGCAGTTAAATTAGATGATCTTGAGATATTTATTTTGACATTAATTGCAAGAAAGAAAAAACCAATTGATTTTGTAAACTTCTTACTATTGAGGGAAACTCTCCATGAAAAATTAATTTGCTCTGATAAACTAGAAATTTGTGGAGCTTTTATTGAAGATAAATTGAAACAAAAAAAGATTGATTATGCTGATGTAATAAAAACTCATCCAAGTATGGGAGATATCTTTGATCGTCAATATAGCAGTGGTATGGGATTTAAGAATGAGAAATATTTAGATGAAAAACGAAGTGGAAAACATCTATTTTGGTAGTAATTCAAGTAAAAAATGATAGCTGCCAATTAAATAGCCAGCCCCACCACTAAAAACAAACAGAGAACTCCTCTCACCTACACATCCCATAATCCATTCCAGCCACGTTTACCAAACCCACAGGTAACCCAAATCATCGTTCAACTAAATTTTATTGTCGTTGTCTTGTGCATAGTTTGATGTTTAGGTTTGTTGATACAATGCGCCTTTGTGTCCCTGTTATTAATTAGTGCGCACCTAATCCTTAATGCAGCGAACCGATTTGCCATTTGCACGGTAGTGAATACTCATATTAGCACTGCTGCTATAGAAGTACAGGTGTCTGGCGTTTGTACCATCCACCGTACTACTCCAATAGTAGCCGTGTGAGCCGGTATTGTAGAGCGAACCATTGCTGTAGCCCTGGGCCCCGGCAACGGGAAACTTAAGGGGTGAGCCATAAGCACCGGCTGCATCGTTGGATGACCAGGATTGACGTTCATTGTATAATTCTGTTTCAATGGGCAGCCTGTAACCACTCGGGCAGGGGTTGTTGATGCCGCTTACGCCCTGCCAGAGGTTATCGTTCTGTGGGTTACGCCAATCATAGGGTGAACTTCCACTTAAAATAAAATCATCATGCCCGGGATTATCTGAATCGCTAAGAGTGCTTGTTGTGCCACTGTTGCGGTTCTGATGCCCGTCATCACCACGGCCCCATTGGAACAAGTCACCGTAAGCATCGCTGTCCGTACTGCTTGTTGCTACTTGTGAAGCTCCGAGGTTTCTATCTAACCAACATTCACCTGCAGAATATACTGTGCTATAAGTTACCGTACTACCATTGTAATAAAATGTAATATCTGCACCACAAAAAAAATAAACAACTAAATCAGCAGAATTAGATGTTTCTGCAGGATTACAAGTACCACTGACAACACAACGGTAATCGTAACCATCGTAACTATACGGAACATTTGTAAGTGAAAGATTTGAGCTGTTAGCGCCTGAATAAGCCGGATTGCTGCCACCATTTGAAATATTTTGCCAGTTGCTACCTGAGTTTTCCTGCCATTGATAAGTTAAATTTGTGCCTGTTGCAGATACATTGAAACTTGTATTATCATCTGGATTTATAATTTGGTCAGAGGGATGAGATGTAATGGAAGGAGGGGTATTTACTGTTAATGTGGCTTGGTTGCTTGTAATGTTACCACAGACCCCGGTTATATAGCAGGTATAATTTGCTGCATCACTGGCAGAAACAGAGTTTATGATATATGAATTATTATTTGCACCTGATATATTGGAGCCATCTTTTTTCCATTGGTAAGATAAACCTGAACCTATTGCAATAATACTGAAGGTTACATGTTCACCTTCGCATACTCCTTTGTCTGATGGTTGGTTTGTTATTGAAGGCGGTGTGCAGCCTGTTGTGAAACTTTTATTTTCACCATAGGCAATGCCTACTGAATTAAGGGCATAAGCACGTACGTTATAAGTTACATTCTCATCAAGTCCGGATAGCTGGGATGTAAATGTGCCTAAACTGTCACCTGCTGCTACTTTGTTACTGTTGGTATCCGGATTTTCGCTTACTCCCCAGCAAAAGCCTTTTTCTGTAACATAGTATCCACCATTAGAAGTTACATTGCCATTACATACAGCAGCATGTTCGGTGATGTTTTCAATAGCTTCAGTGATTACGCTTGGCACGGATGTTTGAACCGCATTAAACTCATCATTGCTGTTTTTTATGAAAAAATAATCTTCTTCTATTTGGCCAAAAAACCTGAAATAATATGTTTTCCCGGTAATAAACTGTCAAGGCTGGCTTTTGCATTTTCATTTATTTCCAATTTTACCGTATCATTTTTAATGCCTGGATTTTCTGTTGTGTCATAGGGTGTATTTTTTCTCATTTATGGATGCATTGTGTTTATAATATTTCTATTGTTAATTTTATGCGAACTAGCCCCCTTTACTTGTTTCATTACATCAGATGTACTTTTTTGAGGATTTAAAAGAAATAATATATGAACATGCTCAGGCATTCCATTTATTATTTCTACAAAACAACTTTGTTCAATAAATTCGTGCATAACAATATTGTAAACTTTTTTTTCTATTTCCTGTTTTATCAACGATTTACGATTTTTTGTTGAAAAAATAGCATGAACCCATATTTTAACCTTTGAATGTGACATAATTATTATTATTTTTTATTATTCAAAATGAGGACAATATATATTTTTTTTTAAAATAAACCATTGAAATGGTTTTTTGAATGGTGGTATTTTAAACCCACGACTAAAGTCGTGGGTTGATATTTTCATTACATGTGCCATTACTACAAGTATTTGGGCTATACAAATGAGTTTTGCCTGCCTTTTTTAAATCTCCTCCTGCATACATTCCTTGCCATCCTAGCGAGGAATTCGCTTAGCGAAAAGGTAGCGAGTAGCCGATGCCTGCTGTTATATTTGCATATTCAAAATTCACTGTGGTTACACCTGCGGTTATTAAAAATCCATTTATTCTGTACATCAAACCGGCTTCTGCCTCTACACCCTGATAGTTGTGTTCCGATACTGTAATGTATTCATCACGGATTTTTTCATCATTTTCATAATCGAAAACATCCATTCATAATTATCCGGTCCATTTTCTTGCACATCAATGGTTTGTTCTTTTATTTTCTCTCCTTTTACCATTTTTATTTTATGCCTTCCAAAAGGCAAATCTGTTTTCAAAGAACTTGTTCCTATTTTCTTATCATTGGCATAAATATCTGCTCCTGTAGGCATAGATTTGAAACTCACATTTTTACCACTCGCCAGTTTTTCATTAATCTTTATGGTTTCATTTTCTTGTATTGTAATTTCTTTTGTAATTGTGGCATGTGCTTTTTTACTTAATTGGAGTTCATATTTTCCAATCAGAAGATTGTCAATGGTTTTTGGCGAAGTACCATAATTTTTCCCATTCAGATTAATACTGGCTTCAACCGGCAGTGTAATTATATTCAGAGTACCGGTTTTGGCATCTAATTCAAATGTCTCTTCTGCATCATTGCCTGCAATTATCTGCACCTGTTTTTCTTTGCTGTAATATTTATCCTTTTCTACTCTCACATTATAAAAACCTGAATGCAAACGCCCCTGCCAGGTGCCATTTCCTTTTTTCTCGCCTTCAATAAAGATATTCGCTGCAGGTTTTGTGCTTACTTTAAGTTCTGCAAAGGCTTTTTGCATGTCAAATGATACTTCTGCTTGTTTCTCATCTTCAACAATCACATTTTTTGCATTCACCTGATACCAGGGATCCCGTAAATGCAATTGATATGTTCCTGATGATATTTTTTTTAAAGTGGCAGATATTTGGAACGCTGATGCCACAGATTGCGCAGATTTACACAGATTAATCTGCGAAAATTTGTGCAATTTGTGACAATATTGGATGACATATGGGTAGAAATTCAGGGCTAAAGCCTTTGTATTGTCTTGTTTTGCTTATACCGACCTAAGGCATTATTACAAAATAACCTGAACATTTAAGCTCGTTCTTTTTATATTTTGACAATAGTGAAAAGATAAATTACTATATTTGCATTTTAATTAATTTCTAAAACTATGGACTTGCAAGATTTTGTTTCCGGAAAATATGTTAAACAGATAGAATATAAATCATTTTTTCCTGAGAAAATAAATCACAAATGGATTGTATCAACACCAGAAGTAAATAAACTACTTGCAGAAGCAAACCGGCTAATTGGTGAATTGAATGCATTTTCTCAAATAATACCTGATGTGGACTTCTTCATTACCATGCATATTTTAAAAGAAGCTACCACATCAAGCAGAATTGAAGGGACTAAAACCAATATGGAGGAAGCACTTGTAAAAGAGGAAGATATTCATCCAAAAAAAAGAGATGATTGGGCTGAAGTTCAAAATTATATTAAAGCAATAAACAGTTCTATCAAAGAGCTGAAGAAACTTCCAATTTCTAACAGACTGATAAAAAACACCCACAAAACTTTGTTATCCGGAGTTAGAGGAAAATATAAAATTCCCAGTGAATTCAGAACCAGCCAAAACTGGATTGGAGCAACGCTGAAAGATGCAATTTTCATTCCTCCTCACCATTCTGAAGTAATAGAATTAATGAGCGATTTAGAAAAATTTATCAATGAAGACAAACACCATGTTCCTCATTTAATTAAAGTGGCAATAATGCATTATCAATTTGAAACAATACATCCTTTTTTAGATGGAAATGGGCGATTAGGCAGGTTACTTATTACCCTCTATCTGGTGAATAATGGTATTCTTAAAAAACCTTCCTTATACTTATCTGACTTCTTTGAGAAAAACAAAACCTATTATTATGACAACTTAATGACAGTTCGTTTGACAAGTAACCTGGTGCAGTGGATTAAGTTCTTTTTAGTCGGTGTCATAGAGACATCAAAAGCTTCGATTCAGGTATTTAAAGATATTCTTGCATTGAAAACAGACATAGAAACAAATCGTCTGCCCAAATTAGGCAGTAAAATTGAGAAAGGCCAAACATTGCTAAAACAACTGTATAGAAACCCAATTACAGATTCAAAACAAGTTTATGAGCTATTACAAGTATCCCCTTCTACTGCAAACAGACTTATTAATGAATTAATTGAGCTTAATATATTAACCGAATTAACCGGTTACAAAAGAAACAGGAAATACATGTTTACCGAATATTTTAATATCTTTCAAAATGAAAAGAATCAATAATACTAAAGACATCACTCGGGGATGCATCCCCACAGCCACACAGGGTATTATTGTATGATAACAGTATTTTTATATATTTGATGTCATAAATAGCTTTGATTATGAAACAAACAATATTACTCACGGCCATTACACTTTTTACCTTAAGCAGCTTTGGACAATCTGTGGATGACATTAAAAACAACCACATGTACATCTGGGGTGAAGGCAATGGTGTAACACTGAATGAGGCTGACAAAAATGCCCTTTCGATGTTGGTCAACCAGATTTCTGTGGATGTGGAAAGCAAATTTGAACTGGAAAAAACGGAAAATGATGCAGGGCAAATCTCCGAACAGGTAAAATCCATAGTAAACACCTACAGCAGTGCCAGCTTAAATAATACAGAAAGAATTGTTGTGAACCAGGAACCGGAAGCCAAAGTATTGAGGTACATCAAAAGAACGGATGTCAGTAAAATATTTAAAAACCGTGAATTAAAAATCAAAGAATTTTGTGATTATGCCCAGCAGGCATTGGAAGAGGTCAGGATAAGCGATGCCATAAAATATTATTACTGGGCTCATGTGCTGCTCCGGTCTCATCCTGACCAAAGTGAAATCACTTACATGGATAACAGGGGGAAAGAACATCTTTTGTCTATTTGGCTGCCCGAAAGAATAAAACAAATATTATCCGGCATTGACATCAACATCAAGAACAAAGAAGTGCAGAAAGAACATGCCGTTTATAACTTATACATTACCTACAAAGACAAGCCTGTTAAAAAATTTGTGTATCAATATTGGACTGGGCAGGATTACACAAACCTTATCGAAGCATCTGATGGCCTGGGCATTGCTGAGTTTTTCGAAAAAGATACCAAGGGCATGGAAAAAATCCAGATTAAAACCGAGTATATATTCAAAAACGAATCCCTGTATGATAAAGAACTGAACACCGTGATGGAAAAAATTCCGGACATTGCCATCAAAGAGGCCTATTTTAATCTGAACCTGGCATCAACATCGGAACATGAAATAAGGTCTGATGAAGATGACGGCTCAGTTACAACCAATACATCCTCACAGGACAAAAAAGAATCGAGTATGAAAATGAGCCTGGTGAATGATATTTCCAGCTACACAGATGCAATAGAGCCGGTGATGGATGCCATAGTGTCACAACAATATACAGCAGCACAACCCTATTTCACAGCACAAGGGTATGATATCTACGAAAAGCTTATCCTGTATGGTAATGCCAAAATCCTTGACCAACCTGAATTAACCGGCCTGAAAAAAGACAATAAAATCATTATCCGGGCCATTCCCATGCTGTTCAGTTTTAAAACCAACAATAGGAAATTTGTAGAAAATGTGGTTTTCCATTTTGATGATAACAACAAAATCTGCGATTTGAGTTTTGCCCTTTCAGAAACAGCCCTTAATGATGTATTGAAAAAAGACCATTGGCGGGAAAGCGACCGCATGACCATCATAGATTTTCTGGAGCATTACAAAACAGCTTATGCCCTGGAACGCATTGATTACATTGAATCCATATTTTCGGATGATGCGCTCATTATTACAGGGGCATACAAAACGGTGCCAAACCCGGAAAATCCCTACAAAAACAATAAGATCCTGCAATATAACCGTTACAAAAAACAGGAATTCATCAACCGGCTGAAAGTGCTTTTCAACAGCAAAGAATATATCAACCTGCAGTTTGAAAAAAGCGATATCCGTGCCGGAGATAATGACCATGTTTACGGCATTCAAATTAAACAAAATTACTATTCATCCAATTATGGCGACGAAGGGTATCTTTTCCTCATGGTTGACCTGCAGGACACAAGTAAACCGACCATTCATGTCAGAACATGGCAGCCAAATAAGGATGAAAAAGGAAATATATACGGGATAGAGGATTTTTAAGTGAGGACAAGAGAATTATTTGGTTAATTTAAATCTTTCCTTTAAATTTGCAATGTATTTTTAAACCTTTACTTTAAATATGCATGCTAAAACGAAGACAAACATTTGAGGATTTAGGCCAGGAATCAGCATTTTTGTGGGGTGCAAGACAAACAGGAAAAACAACTTTACTAAAAGCACTTTTTCCTGATTCCATCTACATTGATCTCCTGTTAAACTCTGAATTTTTAAAGTTCAACCGGCAAGAGGATTTACTAAAGCAGATTGTAAAAGCAAATAAACCTTCAAAACCTGTCATCATTGATGAAATTCAAAGGCTTCCGCATTTATTAAATGATGTACAATGGCTCATGACGAACACAGACACGCAATTTATTTTAAGTGGCTCCAGTCCGCGAAAAATTCTTCGCTCTGATGTAAACCTGCTTGGTGGCCGGGCACTTAGGTATGAATTATATCCTTTGGTATATCCGGAATTTAACGATTTTGACCTAAATAAAATCCTGAATTTTGGTACTTTACCAAGACATTATTTATCAAACAATCCTCAAAAACTGTTAAGTGCATACATTGGCTCTTACCTACAGGACGAAATCATCCAGGAAGCAAAACGTAGAAATGTGCAGGCATTCACAAACTTCCTTGAAAATGTAGCTTTAACAAATGCTGAGATTGTCAATTATTCGAACATTGCATCAGACTGCGGCGTAAGCTCTGTAACAATAAAAGAATATTTTAACATTCTTGAAGAAACTCTTTTGGGTAGATTTCTTCCGGCATACAAAAAAAAACAAAAAAGACGCATTATTTCAAGCCCCAAATTCTATTTTTTTGATACCGGTATCACCAATGTATTACTTAACAATCATAACATAAGTGAAAAAACGCCTGCATTCGGGAAAGCCCTGGAACATTATATTTACAATGAATTGCACGTACACAGCCGTTATACAGGTTTGGGTTATCCAATCACCTATTGGCATACTGCATCCCAGGTTGAAGTTGATTTTATCCTTGGGGATCATCAAGTAGCCATTGAGGTTAAATCAGGCAACAACATACAAAATAAGCATTTGAAAGGACTAAAAAGGTTTTCAGATGAATTCAATACTAAAAGACAAATTATAGTATGTAATGAAACGTACTATCGCAAAACAGGGAAAATTGAAATCATGCCGGTAGAGCATTTTTTGAAAACATTATGGGCAGGCGAAATTATTCGATAATCACTGCTTTTTGTTAACCAACTTAATGATTTTTTTAAATTCCTGCCCGGATTACACTTTTTAGACTTTGCAGGTAAACATTAACCTGATGATAAAAGTAATTACAACAGAAAAGAAACCCATCAAATTGTGGCTTGATGATATAGCCGCAGCAACATTCAGACTGATGAAGTATATACCCTGTTATCTTTAAGGATAAAAAACAAAATAATAAATTGAATATCGATTATCGATTAACGAATAATGATTTATCCCGTTGGATTTCTATCCTACGGGATTTAAGAAGTTGAAAATGTATGAATAAATATGATTTACTTGCCCGCCAATGTCTATACTTATAGGTGGCAAGCGGGGAAGAACGATTGATAGATTTTTCAGTTTTTGTAAAAAGTATTGAAACTTCACAAAAAAATCATGCAAGAAATAAAATTTAGTAGTGAAATGAAAGTGAAGTTCTTCGAAAACCTGCACTACGCATAGCCCAACCGTTTAAGGCAATCTGTCTTAAATCCAATAGTGTTTTGAGATTATAATTATCGAAATCCAATAGTGTTTTTAAATTAATTTGGTAATAATCCAATAGTGTTTTATATTTGTACCATAAAAACAGAAGCACATGTACAGAGAAATAGAAAAATACCTTTCTGAATGGAAAGAAAGCAAACACCGAAAACCATTAATATTAAGGGGCGCAAGGCAGGTAGGTAAAACTTATAGTGTGGATAAATTTGCACAGGAAAACTTTAGTGATTATTTAAAAATAAACATTGAACAGGAACAGGAATTACATTCCATTTTTAAATCCCGTAAACCGGAAGTAATATTAAATGAGCTTTCATTAATTTATAATTTTACATTCAGAGAAGGTAAATGTTTATTGTTTATTGATGAAATACAATCCTGTCCTGAGGCCATAGTATCACTGGGGTATTTTTATAAACAAAATCCTGATTTACACATAATAGCAGCAGGTTCACTGCTTGATCACACCTTGAACGAAATGTCATATTCGATGCCGGTAGGAAGGGTTGAGTTTGCTTATATGTATCCTATGAATTTTTTTGAATTCCTGATAGCAAACAATAAACAGGGGTATGTGGATTACATCAAAAAATATCAAATTGGTAAAGAAATCAGTGATGCATTGCATAAAAATATTTCTGAATACCTGCGAACCTACTTCTTTATTGGTGGCATGCCTGAAGCTGTAAACTACTATGTTACAGAAAACGACTTATCCGGAATAGAAAAATATCATGCCAACTTGATTTCTTCCATTGAATATGATTTTTCCAAATATGGCACACGCAAAGAACAGGAATATTTACGGGATATACTCCGCTATACAGCAAACAATATTGGTAAAAAGGTGAAATATACCCATGTAAATCGTCATGCACAATCAAAACATTTGAAAGAAGCTTTTTTAAAACTTGAGATGAGCAGAATTATTCATCTTGTGAGACACACAAAATCATCGGAAATTCCCCTGAAACAATTGGAAAATCAGGATGTTTTTAAGCCGGTATTCATGGACATCGGAGTACTAAATCACATTGCCGGCATTAAACTCATCGGTTTGAATGAGCTTGTAACCGCCTTTGAAGGCAGTATAGCAGAACAATTTGCGATACAGGAAATAATTTCATCGGGACCCCCATATCAAGAACAAAAACTCAATTACTGGTTAAGGGAAGCTAAAAATTCAAATGCAGAAATCAACTGTTTACTTCAGATTAAAAATCAGGTAATACCATTAGAAATTAAAGCGGGCAAAACAGGCAGTCTCAAATCCCTCCATGTATTTCTCGCTGAAAAGAATAAAAAAACAGGCATTCGATTAAACATGGATACACCCACCTGGGGAAAAGATTTAAAAGCAAAAGTTAATTTAAAGAAAAAAACAGAGTTCAGCTATAATTTAATCTCCTTACCACTGTACTTCGCAGGGCAAATACAGGCACTCAAAACCGAAAGGATTTTCTAAATTTATTTGATATGATTATCTGAATTTTTTACACAGATTCATTCATGAGGCCAGTCTAAAAAGTCATTTTATACCACCAAAACACAAGAACACAAAGAAAAAAATGTTGACAACACTTTGGTTGCTTAGGCATTGTGGGAAATAAAACAGAGATGCCATGGGATAGCTTAACAAAACAACTCCCACGAAGACACTAAGAACACAAAGAAAAAAGGTTCACAAAACTTT
>JAYENB010000007.1:25533-38587 GCA_034721855.1 Bacteroidota bacterium | reverse complement strand
TGGGATAGCTTAACAAAACCACTACACCATCTTCTCCACATTCCACACAAAAGCCCTGATGCCCACTTCTTCGTTAATGTCATCAATTTTTCTGACGACCTCCAGCAGTGCATCTACTTTCTCATCCTCCACAACGGTTAATATGGCATTATTTTGTTCAGGCCATGTATGTGTGCCCATGTGAGGGGCTCCATCTTTACTGCCACGACCAAAAATGGTGTTCCATTGGGTATATCCACGAATGTTCAAATAATCGAGCATATAGTCCACTTTCTCCGAATGCGTCTGGTTGAATATGATAAATACAGATTTCATGTTGGTTGCTTTATGTTAAAAATGCGAATGCATCAATCTAAAAATTCATAATTTTTTCTCAGTTTCTCTTTCTTATTGCGTTCTCCGCTGCGTGTAAACAACATATATACCACAGGAATAATGACCATGGTAATGATGGTTGAAGCGAAGAGGCCGCCAATCACAGAAATCCCCATGGGACTCCATATTTCAGAGCCTTCACCTGTGCTTAGCGCAAGAGGTAACATCCCAAGAATGGTTGTAACAGCTGTCATCAACACAGGCCTTAACCTTGACCTTCCGGATAAAACAATGGCTTCGGCGAGGGGATGACCACGGTCACGCATGAGATTGATGTAATCGACAAGCACAATGGCATTTTTGACCACAATCCCTACCAGCATGACAGCTCCCAGTGCAGCAACAATGCTCAGTGGTTTACCGGCAATTAACAAAGCAATAATGACACCGGTAAAGGCAAAGGGAATGGAAAACATGATAATAAATGGCATTTTCAGTGATTCAAATTGTGATGCCATCACAATATATACCAGTACAAGACTAAGCACCAACAAGAGAGCCAGGTCCTTAAATCCTTCCTGCTGGTCTTCGTAACCGCCACCAACTTCCACCATAAAGCCCGCTGGCACATCAGTGTTGTCAATGACTTCCTGCATCTGCGAAGCCAGTTCACCCATGCTGGTTTTGTAGGGTGTTGCCGATACAGTAACAATACGTTCCCGTCGTTTTCTCTCAATGTTGGGAGGGGCATAATATTCTTTAATTTCAGCGAGTTCGCCAAGGCGTACAAATGTTCCCATCGGTGTTTGTACGGCGATGTTTTCAATATCAGAAATGCTGTTCCGGTATTCTTTTTTCAAGCGCAACACCACATCATATTCTTCACCTTGTTCACGGAACTTTGTTGCTGTAAGCCCTTCAACACGGTTGTATAAAACTGATGATACCATAGCGGTATTCAATCCATTGGCGGCAAGTTTTTTTCTGTCAAAATCAACCTGCAACTCGGGCTTTTCATCTTCCCTGCTGACTTGAATATCCCGTGCTCCCGGAATATTTCTAACACTGTCAGCGAATTGTTCTGCCAGGCGTGTAGATGTTTCAATATCATACCCATAAATTTCGATGTCAACATTGTTTTGAGCCAAGCCTCCTGACATACCGCCGCCAGTGCTGACGTTGTATTTAATGATTTCCGGAAATGGCTTCAGTTCTTTCCTGACGGCTTCCATGATTTCCCAGACGGATGTATCTCTCTCACTGGAATTTTCCAGGCGCACTGTATAGTTGATGATATTTGACCCGGTAGAGCGGAACATGGAAATGAACCCACCTTCATCATCAGTTCCGGCAGATGTGGATACCAGTTCAACCTGTGGGAATTTATTAAAAAGGATGCTATCGATTTTGCGGGCAATTTTTACAGATTCATCCACACGCACACCGGATTGCAATTCAACGGAAATATTAAACCTGTCTTCATCCGTTTGCGGCATAAACTCTGTACCCAGCTTGGGTGCTAACAACATTGTGCCAACAATGATACCAAGGGCAGAAAACACGATTATGCGTTTGTGGGATAAGCTCCATTTCAATACCCTCGCATACCAATTATCAAGATTGTCAAGCATGGGACGAATGGTGCGGTCATAACTAAATTTCCCGGGTTTTTTGTATTTTTTCTTCAGTTGCAGCAATTTTGAACTGAGCATTGGCGTCAGGCTGATTGCAGCAATCGTAGAAGTTGTTACGGTGATGGTGACAATCCAGCCCAATTGCCTGAACATGATCCCGGTCATTCCCCCCACCATGGTCATGGGGAAAAACACGGCCACCACAGTCAGGGTAGTGACAATCACAGCCAGCCAAACCTCATTGGTAGCATAAATTGCTGCTTCCCTCGGTTTACTGCCTCTTTCAATGTGTTTGCTGATGTTTTCAAGCACCACAATGGCATCATCCACCACCATACCGATGGCAATAGCCAGTGCAGATAAAGAAATAATGTTGATGGAATTGCCGGTAAACCTGAGGTAAATAAACGAGACAATCAGGGAAATGGGAATTGTCAACACCACGATGAATGTTGCGCGCCACCTGCCGAGGAAAAACAACACCACCATAATCACAAACAACATGGCAAACATCAGGGTTTTTGTCAGGTTATTAATGGAATCTTTGATAAAATCACTGGAATCAAAAATGGTTTGCACCTCAACATCAGGAGGGAGATTTTTCCTGAACTCATCCATTTTTTTATTGACTTGTTTAGCGATGTTGACGGTGTTTGCCCCGGATTGTTTCATCACCATCATGCGGACGCCTTTTTCCCCGTTGATTTTTTCGTCCATGGTCATTTCCCTGATGGAATCCCTGACCGTAGCCACATCCTTCAGATAAATTGATTTTCCCTGAACATTGCCAACGACAATATCTTCAATAAAATCACTGGATTTGAATTCACCTTCCACACGAAGCGAATAATCCATTTTACCCATCTCAATATTGCCAGTAGGCATGTTCATGTTTTCAGCAGCAAGAATTTGTCCTATCTGTTCAATGGTCAGATTATACGCTTCCAGCCTGCGGGGATTAAATTCTACGGCAATTTCACGGGTTGGTGTGGCTACTACGCTGACAGAACCAATGCCTTCAATACGATTCAATGGATTGACAAACACCTCTTCGAGCAATTTTTCCAACCCTTCGTAGTTTTCATCTGCGGTGATGGCGAACATTTGTATCGGCATCATGCTGGAGTTAAACTTAAATATTTGTGGATCTTCTGCGGCATCCGGTAATTCATCTTCCACAAAAGCAAGGCCGTCACGGATGTTGTTGGCGGCTTCGCTTAAATCGGTTTCATACTCAAACTCAAGCACCACAATTGACAGGTTATCCCTGGACGTTGATGATATCTCTTTTAAATCATCCACCGTATTGAGAGCATCTTCAATGGGTTCACTTATATTGTTCTCAATATCTTTGGCGCTGGCACCGGGATAGGCTGTAAAAACAGTAATTGCCGGTATTTCAACTTCAGGATACAAATCCACAGGAAGTTTATAAACCGAATAAATACCGAGAACAATCACGGCAATAAATATCATCAATGTGGTAACGGGTTTCCTAACTGCGCTGCTATAAATGCTCATGGTTTACAATTTTAAACGACTTTATCTATGTTAATTATTTTTCGTAACTAATCAGTATCAACAAAAGTAGCTCTCCACCGCAAAGACGGAGAAACGCTAAGTCACGATAGCACGAAAGCACGATTGCATGATAGCACGATGATATATGATTAAATAGGATTTTCATAATTTCCATTGGTCTGGATTCGTGTACATAGTAATTAATACCGATATGTGTTCTTATTTCTTCCATTTCATTCTATCGTTATTTGATGATAAGCAATTTAATTTTTCTTTTTCTATTTCTTAGTAACCTTGCCCGGCGACATACGGGTTTGCGTCTTCGCGGTAACAATTAAATGTACCTGACTAATTACTATTTTTCTTTATTTGAATGCTGTCACCATGTGTCAAATTTACCTGACCGGCGACAATTAAATCCATGCCTGTTTCAAGCTCATCAGAGATAATTTCAAGCTGATCATCAAAACGATCTCCCAGTTTGACACGGATTTTTCGTGCTTTTCCCTCTTCAGCCACAAACACATAACGGTTGTTTGTCCCTTCCTGCTTGATTACAGCGATTGACGGGACAACCATGGCAGCTTCATCTTTGATGTTAATATCAACGGTAACAAACATGCCGGGACGCAATTTTTCACTTGGATTGTCAATTTTTATTTCAGCCTGAAAAGTACGTGTTGCCGGATCAATAGTGGGATATATACGGTACACTTTCCCTGGAAATAATGCTTTAGGGTATATATCGGATTTAATTTTTGCTTTCATTCCTTTTTTAATGTAAGGGAAATGCCGTTCAGAAATGCTCACAATAACTTTCAGAGGCGACATTTGCATCAGGGTAATTACCGCTGCTTTACCGGCCTGGGTATTGGGAGCCCCGGAGTACATTTCTCCGTCTTCATAATGTTTGGCTGTAACAATCCCGGTAAAGGGAGCTTCTAAGGATGTATTTTCCTGCAAAAATTCGATATTGGCTTTTGCCAGCTCAAACTGTGTTTTGGCCTGATCGTATTGTTGTTTTGAAATGCTGTTCAAATCATTCAATGTGTCCATTCGTTGAAAATTGGTACGTGCATTATCAAGTTGTATCAATGCCTGTGTCAGCTCGGTCTGATCCATTTGTACCAATTCCTGCCCGTTGGTAATATGATCTCCTTCATCGACATGAATTTTTTTGATGCGCCCCGGTTTAGCGGGTGCAAAATACACCACTTGCCAGGCATCCAGGTTAGCTGTATAGGACAATGTTCTTTTTATTGTATCCTGTGTCAGTTGAGCGATTTTTACAGGTTGGATTTTTTCTTCTTCTTGTTTTGACTCCTTTTTCTTACCTGGTGTACAAGCTGCAATTATGCCTGTAACAACCATTAAGCATACAACGATTTTTGTTTTTTTCATCACTGTTATTTTTCTGTTTTATAATTGATTATATAGTATTTGTCAATAGAGTTAGTGTCTAATTCATAATGTTCGAGTTCAAGGCTTGCGAAGTATTTAAAACCAAGGAGTTTACTTTCGTAAATGACTGTTTTAAATACGAGCGTAACGAAGAAATCGGACATTATGGACAGACACTATATAATTTATCCAGTTTCAGATTGGCCTGCATCAATTCCATGGCAGCGTTCAAATAATTGCTCTCAGCCTCAAGATAATTAGAATTGGCCTGTGTCAAGTCGAGGCTGGATGCCAACCCTTGTTTATATTTGTTTTCCACATTTTCATACACCCGCATAGCGACATCTACGTTTTCTTTTTGGGTTTGATAATTTTCAAACGCATTGGTTAAATCAAATCGTAGCTGATTGTTTTGCATTAACAATTGTTCTTTAACCATATTTTTGGTCCGTTTTGCTTTATCCAATTCAATGCGGGCTTTATCCAAATTGGCTTTACGTACACCACTGGAAAAAATAGGTATTGACAAATTAAGGCCGGCAGCATTATTGGGATTAAGGTCAAAACCGCTGGTCATAATTTTTTCAGTGTAGGTGTAAAAACCGGTCAATGTTGGTCCATAAGCCCATTTTTCCATATCAATTTGCTTCTCCTGCAATTTTTGCTGTGTTTCCAGGAGTTGATATTGTGGGTGTTGAGCCGGATCAAAGGAAGTAGCCATTTTTGTGCTGATTTCCAGGTTATCCATGAGTGCATCCAAAGCATCTGTGAGTTCTATTTCCTGGTCGTAATCCAGTCCCATCTGAAAATGCAACATGTGATAGGTCAGGCGGATGTTACGCTCCATGGCTTTTTTCTGATTTTCCAGTTGTGATTGGCTGATGCTGATCTGATCAACATCAACCTTTTCGGCAAGTCCGGCCTGATACATGTTTTTAGTTTGTTCCTTAATATCCTCAAGGTTGTCAATGTTTTTATTCAATACATTAAGTATTTTTTCGGTAACCAAAATCATGTAGTAGGTATTTTCAATGCTTTCTTTGACATCAAGTTCAGTAAGGGTAACATTTTGACGTGCCAGATCCTGTGCAATTTTTGCTGTTTTCAATCCTACCCAATACTGGCCTCCAAAAATCAGTTGTGATACCTGTACCTGGGCATTTGACTGGTCAGTCATTTTTATGGTAGTAGGGCCGGAAGAACTCATGGATTCAAGCAGTTTAAGTATTTCAAAATCCCCCTGATCAAATAACGTATAATCAAGTTCGGGTGTACTGCTTTCATCATCGCTGCCAAATTTCAACTCGGCTTCATAATTAAAATTCGTCATGTAATCCAGCTTCCCGTTAACTTGTGGTAATCCTTGTCCACGTGCCGCTTTATATTGTTCTTCAGCGATGTGTACATCTTTTTTTGCATTCTGTAAATCCCTGTTGTGCTCAATGGCATACTCCCTGGCTTCAGCTACAGAAAACTGCATAACGGAATCCTGCGCTGATAAGGGAAACATTATACATGATGCATACACAACAAGCCATATACGTTTTTTTACGTTCATAATATTCTGTATCATTTAGAATTAAACAATCTTCTATATTTTCACGTTATGTGTTATTTCCAAAAAAATTATTCTTCATTTTTTCATAATTTGCCAGAAACAAATCGGTTATCCGTATCAAATCTTTAAAAAACAAAACGTTTTTGGATTCCGGATCAGATTTCAACTCAATAATTGATTTCATCATTTTGTTTTTTTCAATCATCGATTTTTTCCCCTTTTCAAACATGTAAAACGGTTCCTTTACCTTGATATGAAAATAGCGCTTCCTGTCACCGGGATGAGTCTGATATTCTACCATGTCTTTTAATTGCAGTATTTTTAATGCGGTGCTAGCTGAACTTTTACTGATGTTCAGTTCCTCAACAATTTCATCAAATGTAAATTGTTCTTGGTCCATTACCATGAGTAGAGCCATGATTCTGCCGGCAACCGGTTGCATGCTCTCCTGCTCTGACTGCCTGCCAATGGTTTCAATCAATTCTTTTTGCTTGTTTATTCTTTCTTCTGTGTTCATGGTAACATGATTTAGGAAACAAAAGTAACAAAGATTTGCTTGGTTCGTAAGTTTCCGAACTAAAAAAACTTAGAATTTTGTTAATGAATGCATATCCCCTGTAATTCAATTAAACCTATCCAGTGTCTGTCCATTTAGTTAGGGAATTTTAATTTTTCTTCAACATTTTCCGATTTTAAATACTTACAAACGAATGTTAAACATAAGTAAATGGTTTTTATACGATTCTTTTTTTCAGGCTCATCTACATTTGCCATGAAAATTTACATGTCGAACAAAAATTTATCAATTATGAAATCAACCAAAAATCATGTTACTTTGATAGGCAGGCTTGGAAATGATCCTGTTTTCAGTCGCTTTGAAAACGGCCAGCGACTGGCAAAAATGCAACTGGCCACAAATGAAACCAAACGCTACCTTGATGGCCGCCGAGAAAAACTTACTCATTGGCACCAATTGATTGCTTGGGGAAACACAGCCGATATCATAAAACACATGCTCAACAAAGGGCGCCACATTGCCATTGAGGGCAAATTGAACAACCATTCGTGGAAAGGCAAAGGCGGAGAACTGCGCAGTGCGAGTGAAATTATCATTAAAAATTTCACATTGCTTAATTAGTGACTGCATTGAGGGAACTAAATTTTTCTCTGATGAAAAAAAGCCATTCTGGGAAAAATAAAATCACAGGAACAGGTTACCGTTAATCCAACTTCAAAGAATGGGTTCCCCCGTATGGATTTTTTGTAAATAAAGATTATATCTCCATCTCCAAACTCACTGGACAATGGTCAGAATGGTAAACATCAGCATGAATATTGGCATTTTTCATGTTGCCGGCAAGGCTTTCGCTTACCATGTGATAATCAATGCGCCAGCCGAGGTTTTTGCTCCTGGCGTTGGCACGGTATGACCACCACGAATATTGGTCCGGCCGCTGGTCATAAGCCCGAAAACTGTCAACAAATCCATTGTTTAAGAAATTACTTACCCATTGCCTTTCTTCCGGCAAAAATCCCGATACATTCTTTTTTTTCTCCGGCTTACTGATATCAATGGGTTTGTGACAGATGTTAAAATCCCCCGACAGGATAATATTGGGGCGATGCTTTTTGAGTTCATTTATGTAGGCCTGCACGGCATCCAGGTATGCGTATTTCACATCCTGCCTTACCGTGCCAGTGGTTCCGGATGGAAAATACGAATTTATCAGTGTAATATCCCCAAAATCCGTACGCAGAAAACGCCCTTCGGCATCAAATCTTTCATTGCCAATACCGGCGATAACAGCATCCGGTTCCTGCCTGCAGATGGTCATTACGCCGCTGTATCCTTTTTTTTCTGCACTGTGAACAAACACATGGTACCCTAATTCTTTGAAGAAAAATGTATCAATGTCTTCAGGCTGTGCTTTGGTTTCCTGTATCATAAGAACATCAGGGTTGACGGATTTAAACCATTCTTTCAGTCCTTTTCTGATGGCAGCACGAATGCCGTTAACGTTGTAAGTATAAATGGTTTGTTTCATGAATAATAATTTAGGGTTTATCTTTAATATCCGAATGGTCTGACTAATTACTAATTACAAATCTCAAATAATATCCAATGACCAAAATTCAAAACAATTCGTTTATGTTGTTTGTTTGATTATTTATATTTGAAGTTTGTAATTTATTTGTCATTTATATTTTAAGATTTGTTATTTGTTTGGTTGTGTCTTGTCCACGTTAGTAATGGATACACAAACACATCACATGGCTGAAATCAGGAGATCAATGTCCCTGGAGTTCATATCAAACATATCACCGATCAATTTTTTGGTTAAAATGCCATTGTAGGCATACACTCCATTTCTGTAACCCTTGTAATTTTTCAAAAAATTCAATACAGACCCACTTTCACCAAGTTCAAGCAACACCGGCGCCAGTATATTGCTCATGGCATAACTTGCTGTCCGGCCTACTCTTGCGGCAATGTTCGGAACGCAGTAATGCACTATACCATGTTTTGTATATACAGGCTCGTTGTGATTTGTCATACGGCTGGTTTCCACACAGCCTCCCTGGTCAATACTGATGTCCACAATCACAGAATTCTTTTTCATTTTTTTCACCATATCTTCGGTCACAATGGACATAGGAGCAATATCCATCATGCGCACGGCTCCAATCAACACATCAGCGGAACGCAACACCCTTTCCAACACCTGGGGTTGTAAAACAGAAGTAAAAACAGGGCGATTAAGGGTGTTCAACAACCTGGTAAGCCGGTGTACAGATTTATCAAAAATCCTTACCTGGGCTCCCATTCCCTGGGCAGTGCGTGCAGCATTTTCACCAGCTGTTCCTGCGCCGAGAATCACAATTTCCGATGGTTTTACACCGGTCATGCCCCCCAGCATTTCACCTTTACCATTGTGCACATTGCTCAGGTATTCAGCAGCGATCATGATGGATGAACGGCCGGCAATTTCACTCATAGAGCGGACAATGGGATAAGAATTTTGTTCATCTTTCAGCATATCGTATGCTATAGCCACCACTTTTTTTCTTATGATCCTGGAAAAATACCCTTTGCTCTGGCTGCTTGCGTGAATTGAAGAAAACACAATTTGTTCAGGATGCATCAGATCAATCTCTTTTTCTGTAAAAGGGGCAATCTTCACCATCACATCGCTTTGAAACACCTCATCTGCTTTATCAACCATGATAGCACCATAGCTTGCGTATTTTTCATCGGTAAAATGCGCCTGTTTACCGGCACTTCGTTGTATCACAACCTTATGGCCACTTTCAATCAACGAAGCTACAGACAAAGGTGCCAGCGGAACCCTGGCTTCCTGCATGCTGGTTTCCAGCGGAATACCGATGCTGAATTTTTTCTTTTGTTGGTACACCTCCAGCATTTCTTCCTGTGGTGTCAGGCCGTATTTTGAAAACACCTGCCGTGATGCATCTTGATTTTTACCCATAAAACAAGCTTGGTTTTAAATTGACTAAAATACGAAAAATACTATTATTCATTACGGTAATTTTGGTATTATGGTTTCAACATTCCGGTTATTTATCATTCACAGTATAGAAAAGCATGGTAGCATGGCGGACAATGGCATCAATATCCTGGTTTTTCATGCACTTAAAATGTTTTTTAGGGCATTGTTTAAAACCTATTTTTGAGCAGGGGCGGCATGGTAGATTTTTCACTTCATATATTTTTGAACCTTCTCCCGGCATATAGGGAAACATGCCAAATTCCGGGATGGTATTTCCCCACACAGAAAGTACAGGCTTGTGAAAGGCAGCAGCAATGTGCATCAATCCGGTGTCATGCGTAATTACCAGCCTGGCTTTTTTGATTAAGCTAGCTGATTGATGCAGCGAAAACATGCCGCATGCATTGAAAATCATTTTATTTTCTCCTGCAATAATTTCCCCTGCCCGATGGTCTTCTTTACCCCCTAACAAAACCACAGGTTTATCAAATTTATGACATATTTCTTGTATGGATGAAGTGGGTAATTTTTTTGTAGCGTGTTGTCCACCAATGGCAAAAGCGGCATACCCGTCCTGAAAATGTTCAGGCAACGTGGTTGAAATGTCAACTTCTTCAGATGCCGGAATGAAATAATCCAGCCCTTTACCATCATTTTTCACATCAAACACAGACAACGTATTTAAATACCGGTCAACAATGTGTTCATCAGGCAATTTATTGAATTTAAAATTTACCATCAGCCACTTTTCTTTGTTCAGCTTATTAAAGCTAAAATCCATCACTTTCAGCCTGTGTTTTATCCGTAAACTGCGGAGGTTCCTATGTAAATCAATGATATAATCAAATTCCTCAGCTTTAAGATTTTGTATGGTTTTCGCAAAAGAAGACTGCAGCACATGCACTTTATCAACATGGGGGTTTTCGGTTATGATTGAGGCATAAGCAGGTTTTGTTAAATAATGTACTTCTGCCTCGTCCACCTGCTCATTAAGCCCTCTGACGACAGGGGTTGTAAGCACAATATCGCCAATACTGCTGAACCGTATGATGAGGTATTTGATTGGCATATCATAATTTTGAGGTAAAGGTAATAAACTGATTTTATCTTATATTAAAAAAACTTATTTTTTCACTGTCCCAATCTTATCTTCAATGGATTGGATTTTGCTGGTGAGCCTGCCCATGGGTTTGTTTTTTTGGATGTCAAAATTGACAACCGAATACACCCTGTCGCAATCATTTTCAAGCTGGGCATAAGCCTTTTCCAGGATGTATAGTGCTTCTTTCATGGTTTCGGTTTCAAAAACGGTGCCCATAGCGGAAAGCTTATAATTGACATCGCTGTTTTTCAGCATGTTGAGCACCCTGCTTACATACGGGCTTACACTGGCACCTTTATCGGTGGGAAACATGGCAAAATTGACAAGTACTGACATAATGAATGGGTTTTAGTATTGGTAGCTCAAAATTCAACTCAATTTTTTTTACATTTGTATCTTGATGTGTAACTAGTGCTTGTCAATAGAGTCAGTGTTTAGTTCATAATGTTCAAGATTAAGGCGTGTGAAAATTTTAAACCGCAGTATACTATTGTATATGAGGATTTAAAATTTGAGCAACAACGCAGATATTGGACATTATGGACAAACACTAACTAATCAGTATCAACAAAAGTAGCTCATCACCGCAAAGTCGCAATGTCGCAAAGGTTTGAAACTTATAAATTGAACTGTTAACCCCGTTGAAAAATTTCTACGGGGTTAATAATGGTTAAAATCAGTTACTTATGAAATGTTGATGTTTTAAGAAATAATACATATCGCAACCGTTTTTAATTAGTGTTATCCGATGTTAACTGTCTATGTGAACAAATTATTCAATTTCTTAGTAACCTTGCCCGGCGACAGACGGGTCTCCGTCTTTGCGGTGAAAATCAAATGCGTCTGAATAGTTAATTCTTATTTAATTTTAGCACTGAGTAATTACCTTGATGTTTCAAAAACAATTGTTGTAAGTAATTAATCAAATACAAATAAAATAAATTTTATTTCAAAATTCCGATATTTATTCCTGCAGTTGGTAAAACACCTGAATAGTCAATATTATTCCATTGCTTATATTTTGTAATATTTGGTTCTCTGTAGTATTTACTTAATCTAATAACTCCTCCTGCGTATATATCTATAGATATCACTTTATTAATTTCAAAATTATAACCTAATAATACTCCTCCGGCTAATATGTCTAAATTTTGTTTAGTTTCTTTATCTACCCAAACAGTATCCTGCCGTTCTTTGGAAGTGCCTGTAATCAATAAATCACGATACATTAGATGAGCTGCAGCATAAATGCCTATAGGTGCCTTATTATTTGAATTGATTTTTGGTAAAAGATAATTTCTTGCCTGTAAAATAATACCCCAGCCAGATAACATTTTACCTTCATATTGATAATAAGAATCTGTTGTAGCATTATAACCATATAAATTCTGATTTTCTAAATATCCTCCACCCAGTCCTTTTTTTGTTAAATAAGTTAGCATACATGCGATATCAACAGAAAAATTATTCTTTAGAACTCTTTCGTAAGATAATTGGAAAGTCCCTTCAAAAAGTCGGTTAGGACTTAGTTTAATAACCGATTTATATGTTTTAACTGGTATTGTATCAGTATAATTTAATGTTTGTTGAACATCTAACATATAATTTAAAGAATCAATTTTTAATTTGAATACTGAATCCATTTGTAAAAAATTAAAATATAATTCTTCTGACTTTGATGACAATGTATTAATTTTAGAATCAAGCAGTTGTAGTTTTGCATCAAAAAGTTGAATCTTTAAATCCAATATCTGAGATTGCTTGGTAGTATCCTGACTATAAGATTTCCCATTAAATAACAAAAAGAGAATTAATAATCCCAGTTTGGTTATTTTAAAAATTTTCTTTTTCATGATTTTAAAATTTGAGGTTAGACATTATGGCTCTATTAATTAAACGACATTGTTGTTTCAAATATTTTGTTATCTTGAAAAATATTTTAATCAAAGTTATTGATATTTTTACCGTCATGCGTCGGTACAGGTTTGGTACTTTAAATTTCAAAACCTGTCCG
>JAYENB010000007.1:0-25433 GCA_034721855.1 Bacteroidota bacterium | reverse complement strand
TGAAAAATATTTTAATCAAAGTTATTGATATTTTTACCGTCATGCGTCGGTACAGGTTTGGTACTTTAAATTTCAAAACCTGTCCGGCGAAGACGGGACCGTGTCCGGCGTAGCAGAGCGAAGACGGATGTAAAATATCAAAACTTGTCCGGCGAAGTGGAACGCAGATGGAGAGCGAAGACGGACAGTGAAGAAGGAGCGAAGACGGGACCGTGTCCGGCGTAGCAGAGCGAAGACGGATAAATTTATAATCTATGTGTCTTCTATATCCTATTGTTTTCTATGTGGTTCAGTAGTCAGGGCAGATTGCTAACCTAATTTGAACCACATAGAACATAGAACACATAGAATTTCACATAGGATTTTTGCCTCTATTAAAACAAAAAGCTCAGAATTGGAATCAAAATGTAGTGCACTCTTTTTCATTTTTTTGAGAATAACAAATTTTTTCAAAACCAACTTTATTAAATAGAGCCATTCGTTTTTTACCTACTCCAGTCTTCTGCCTTCGGACTTCCGACAAACCAATTACCCTGTTTATAATTTCAACCAATGTATAGTGGAATTAAATCTAATCTTCTATTTATCAATATTGTGACGGTATGGATACACATTAATTTGAAAACACCGCTTCGTATATCTGGTCAAAATTACGGCGCATGATGCGGTTGGCCCCTTCTTCATAAGCTTCTTTGCCTGCTTCATCATAAGTATTTCCAAATCCCTGTATTTTGTTTTCATCCTTGCGATACACAATGCGGTTGTTTTCATCATGAACCGTAATGGTATAATTCAGGTTAGCTGTTTTTTGGTAAGAGCTGGTAACCGCTTGTTCTGTATTGCTTTCAAGGCTAATAATGAAATCCGCATCTGCCTTATCATCACACATCCGTATATTGTATTTTGCCATAGCATTCATCAAGGCATCCATCAACACCTCATCTTTTGAAATGGCATCAAAATGGTGTTCACTAACGCTGACAAACACTTGGGGTGACATAATTTCAAGTTTCAGGCTGTAGTTTGGCGGAGGTATCTTTTTGATCAGTGTCCGGATGAAAATATTCTTGGTCATCCGTGAAATGCTTATCATATCAAGTTCCGCTTTCAGGGTTTCAAGTTGATTGACAGAATATACTTTATTAAGCGGGATCTGTATAATACCCTTTTGGTCTGAGGTAATTTTATTATCGGCAAGACCACTTCCGGTAAAGCTAAGTTTAAAAGGAAGGTTTGGTTGAGCATTTCCCTGCTCATCCTGAACATGAATTTGCATGAGTGATATAGGAATTTGTTTTCCACTAATGATTTGTACGGGGTTTTTATCGCTGCGTAATGTAATGTTGTTGATGGTTTCTACAAGTTCCCGATATATGGTAGTTCCCAAATCAACTTGTTTCCCGTCAATTTCAGTATGTGTGCTTTCGGCGAGGTATTCCGACATGTCACTGAATGCTTCAGTGTAAGCATGAATGGCATCATACAAATTATGTTCATTTTTCAGGTTTCTTGCCTGAAGCAGTTTGTCAGTGGCTTTGGTAATGGCAGCGTTTTTCTTTTTGGCTTTTTGTTGTTCATATTGCGCTTTAGAGAGCCTGACATAAACCCAGTAATACAATCCACTATCCCAGGTATCAACAGATTCATACCCCTCTATGCTTTTATCGCTGGATGCTTTTATTGTCCGTTCGTACGTTTCACTCAGGTTGTAATCCGTTTCAATGGTCGATATTACAGAGCTGGATGAAATATCAACAGAAATATCGCTTGCCAGGGCATTGAGTGCAGCATTTTTAGCGTTAGACATGTAAGCATTTGGTGACAGACCTGCTTTTTTTGCAGAACCAATGCCAATGTAATACATGTTTGACTGGGGGCGGCTATTAACCCAATCTGGCTTTGGCCCGGAAGGCTTGGGAGTGCTTTTGAAAATGCCACAGGATGAAGCAAAACCGGCCAGTATAATTAGAGTAATGTATATCAGATGTTTATGCTTCATTGTTCAGGATTGTAATTATTCACTTGTTCAACAATACGGCCGGTGATATCATTCATCAACTCATTGGCCAACGCATCGTGAGTTTTGATTTTGGTGCGGGCACTCAATAATGATTGCAATGCCCTTATATCACGATGGCCATCTTTAATCACATCTTCGTCACTGTCAGAATTTTTATGGCTCCAGTATCCCGGCACCAGGTCTTTGTCTTTTCCTCCGTATTTTGCATAATGGAGACGGTCCTGGTTTTTCAAATTAAAATTCTTACTGACCATAATCTCATTGGATTTGGTATCTACCAGTTTAATATTGAAGTTAATGTGTACACCCCTGCTCATACGATATTCCTCATACGTGACTTTTTCATACCGGGTTTTTGTTTTGGTATTCCCTTCACTGTCTTTGTAGGAGGTAACGATTTTGAGATAGCCGCGTTTATTGTCTTTTTTCAATCGCCCCATGTCATAATTGTATGATAAAATATTTCCTTTGAGGATCGCATCGGGTTTAATAGACATGGATTGTCTGCTTCCGGATATCCGTGATTTATTGGAGGTGTATTCAACCACTTTGATAAACGGATTATCTGTTTGGTTCAGCGCCTGGATCAAACGTGTTTTTAATTGCTCATCAATGGTATGATTTGTGGAGCTGTTACTGAAATCCTCAACCCCTATTTTGATGGTAGCCTTGTTCAGTGCTTCTCGTCTTAAATCTGATGATTCTTTATAATCGGTATAATGCCTGATGATTTCATCAAACAAATAATAAGCGCTTCTGTATTTTCCTTTGCCCATGTAGTCAATAGCCTGGCGGTATTTTGGTTCATATACGGCAATGTTCAGCTTTTCACGGCTGTCTTTGTAATTTTCATCTATCTCAACAATTTCACGAAACACGCTTTCGGCTTTGGAAAAATCCTCCTTGTTTAGGCATTTTTTTCCTTCGAAATATTTATCGTCTAAGTAATTGGATTTAACTTCATTGTAGTATTCTTCATAATAAGGAGGGATTGATAGTTCAATCCCCACACTGTTTACTTTAGCTTCAAAATCCCTGGCTTCAAGGTAATAATAAACCGCTTCTTTGTTGTTTCCCTGGTGATAAGCCTCGGTGAATTTACTGAATTTATCATCCACAACGCGTTGTCCGGTTCTTTTTAAACCTGTGCGGGCATCAATGTAATCGTTTTTTTTCAATACCGACTGATAATACAGTTCAGAAGCTTCTGCATACATACCTTGTTGTTCGTAGTCAGAGGCTTTTTTTGCAAGTCGTTTGTGAGCACATGACAATACAACCACACTCAACAATGCAAAAATCAGTATTTTTATAGACGTTTTCATTAGTTCAGGTTTAATTTGGTTGTAAATTTATAATTATTCTCAATGTATCCAAAATAATAAAATCATCGTAACTAATCAGTATCAACAAAAGTAGCTCCCCACCGCAAAGACGGAGAGACGCTAAGTTTAAAAATTTTAAAATTTATTTACAAATCTTAAGCGATTTAATTCTTCTTTTTCCATTTCTTAGTAACCTTGCCCGGCGACAGACGGATTTGTGCCTCAGCGGTAACAATTAAATGTCCCTGACTATTTACAAATCATCATTTTATTTCAAGACATCTTTTGTTGTTGATAACAGGGCTTTTTCATACTTTTTGTTGTATTCTAACACAATATCTCCATTGGCTTTAAATATTTTCATGCTTTTCACAGGATGTTCTCTGAACAGGGATTTATATTGTACCCCGGAAAGGCATATCATTTTAAGGTTGCCACTGTGATAGTTTTGCAATTGTATTTTACTGTTGTTTGCAAGGATGATTGGCCCCAAAAGAATACTGCTTCCTTCTTTAATATTAACGTTTATCATATTTCCATCACAAGTAACGGATTCGATTTTTTTCAGGTTATGATTTAATCGTGCATGTTCAGTACTGAAACTGGGGTCGAATGCGTTGAGGCTGGCTACAATTTCATTACCACTGACTGAACGTTGATGCGTTTGCAGGGTATGGATAAAGGCCAGAAAACCGGAAACCGATTTGTGATATGCGTTTTTGCGGTACTCATCACTTTGATGTTTCCATAATTTAGCCATATCATAAGCACTCAGGCTTTCTGCAGATTTAATGTCATTGTATATTGGCATGGTATTATGAGCATGCAGCTCAAGACTGCCATCTGGCAAAACACGAAGTGCATTTTCTTCAATGATTTCATGTGGGTTTATATTATTTTCAACAAGATTCTTGTGCTCTGGGTCTAATTTCACCTCAAACGCCTTGCTTTCTTTATCAGGTTCAATGGTTTTAGACCAAACCGGATGGAGTGTTTTGCTCAATTCGGCTAAAAAAACAGTTTTTTTTGATCTGTGTTTTTGATTTCCACTGATAAAAATACTGTTGTTGTGAATCATTACGTTTTGAGGGCTGACAAGAGGGGCATCATCAAGGGCAATGGCATTGATAAGTTTGCCTTGCGGAGAAAAAGAGGCAACAAAGCCACTGCGTTTTTGGTCTGAGCTCAGTGTTTTTTCAGGGAAAGTGAGTGTTTTGTTGAAAGATCCACACAGATACATATTCCCTTCATCATCAAGTGCTGCTGTTTGTTCTATATTATTACGGAAACCGCCGTATTCATATATTTTAGCCCAAATGTTTTCAGCCATTATCAAAGGATTCTGTACAGGAAAAACCGGGATGACAGCAGCTTTTTGCCTTTCAAATTGAGGCATGGATAAACCCACCGGGGCACCGATATAGGTCGGATCACAAATGGTGTAAGTTCTGTCTTTCCAGGTCAAATGATGGCCTTTTGCCTGGTCGGGAAAATGTACAGCTGTTGCAATATGTCCGGGGTAATCAACACCAATCAGGTCAAGGCTTGTAAATTCTCTGACAAGCCAGGCAAAAAACACGGATCTGTCTTCGCAATCCGCATACGGATACATGAATAATTCTTCCGGGAAAAAGAATTTTTCTTTGCCAAATTGCTCCTGGTCTGTTTGATAAGCAAATTGATGCTGGACAAAATCAAGGAGTATATTTACTTTTTCTTTATCTGATTTATCCTTAAACAAAGGTTCAAAATAATTCAGCAGGGATTCTCTGGCAACAGGAGATATACCGGCCTGAAAAAACATGTTGATATCGGCCTGTGGAAAATCGTTGTAAAGGGTTTTTAAATTTTTATTGTACACCAGCTTAATATTTTCCCCTTCTTTATTTGTGAGCATCTGTATCCCCAGAGACAATGGCAATACGGGAGTTTCTGGCATACTCAAATCAAAAACAGCATCAGCACCAGGGTAATCTTTGGTGTATGTAAAAATGTTTGATAGTCCGGGATTCAAAATATAATATGTTTGATCATTAAAGGCATAAAACGGGAGCCCAAACAATTTCTGTTTTGTGGGTATCATGATGCTTATGTCATCGTTATAGTAAGCTATTTTGGTTTTGTACCCGGATTTAAGCAATAAAAACCAATGAAGCAAATTCTTTTCACGATCTGTTACGGCGATGTTTTCTGCCAGTGATTCACACAGTTTAAGGTATGCCCAATCGTTCAAGTTGAGTTTATTGTGTTGTTCAATCAGGCTTTCAATGAGTGGGAAATAGTCGGTTTTACTTAATGTTTCAAAATAAGCAGCAATCACTTCTGCATTGGTACTGCTTCCGGGGTTTTGATGAATTTCCGGATCATAATGAAAACGTTGTTTTGTTCCGTAAAAATCAAAAGTGGCAGTTTTAAATTTAACATCAGGTTTCGGTTCAACAGTGGCGGGTAGTTTGACAACGGGTTTTATGTTATAAGGAGCCGGTGGTGGTGCCTTGGAAATTTCCGGGTCCTTGACTTCCATCAAGGGAATGGTTTGCGTTTCTATCTGTTGTGTTTCCGGTTTAAAACGCGGAATTTTGTCCGGCCCCGGTTTCCTGTCTTGTTTTTGTGATTTGAAAAGCTCAATGTTTTTCATTTCCTGTTCGATATAAGCAGCGAAATCACGGTCACGTTCTTTTACGAATTGCTTGAAATTTTCGCGTTCCTGTTGTTTATAGTTTTCAAAATCCTGACGCATTGCTTCAAGTTCTTCTTTTGTTTGGCTATACAGCGGAATGGTAATTATGCTCAGGCATAAAACAGATAGGAAATAAAGTTTTTTCATAATGCTTAACGTTTTTATCTGTGAAACAAATTTTGTGCCATATAATCACGGATTTGAGTAAAATAAAAACTTTTCATTACAGGGGATAATAAATCATTTGTTTTTTTAATTTTGTTATCGTTAAGCCTAATAATTAGGTGAGCCCGGTCTAAAAAGTCATTTTATCCCACGAGCCGCTAAGACATAAAGAAATCACAAAGTTAAATTTATTGAATACCAGTACTTTGTGAAACTTGGTGTCTTTGTAGCTTGGTGGCTTGGTGGGAAATTTTGTTATTTTTACTTTTTAGACTGAACTCATAGGTAAAAAAAAGGAAAGTACATTAATGTATGAAACAACTAAAAACAAATAAACGAAAAATTATTAATGACCCTGTACATGGTTTTATTTCTGTGCAATACGACAGCATTTTTGACCTGATTGAACATTCGTATTTTCAACGGTTACGGCGGATTTCCCAGTTAGGAATGACCTCTCTTGTATATCCCGGAGCTATACACACCCGTTTTCATCATGCGATAGGCGCCATGCATCTGATGGAAATGGCAATAGGGGTTATCCGGAACAAAGGCCATCACATTACCGAAAAGGAAGCTGAAGCGGTAAACATTGCAATATTATTGCATGATATTGGTCACGGGCCATATTCACATACGCTGGAAAAGGATATTATAACCAGTTATGACCATGAAACTTTATCCTTGAAATACATTCAGGCCTTAAATAAAGAAATGCATGGCAAATTGGATATGGCCATTGACATATTTATTAACCAATACCCCAAAAAATTCCTGCACCAGCTTGTATCAAGCCAGTTGGATGTGGACAGGTTGGATTATCTCCGGCGCGACAGTTTTTTTACCGGGGTATCCGAAGGGGTTATAGGCTCAGAACGGATCATTAAAATGCTGAATGTTTTTAATGATAAATTGGTTGTTGATGCTAAAGGCATTTACAGCATTGAAAAATTTTTGATTGCCCGAAGGCTAATGTATTGGCAGGTATATTTACACAAAACTGTCCTGAGTGCAGAAAAACTGCTTGAAATCATTTTACAACGGGCGAAAGACCTTATTGCCGAAGGCCATAAACTGAATGCCAGTGATGCTTTGCTTTGGTTTTTAACACACAATAATAGTGAAAATGATGAGATGCTGGAAAAATTCAACCGGCTTGATGACAGTGATATTATGTCATCTGTTAAGGCCTGGGTGAACAATGAAGATAAAATATTATCAGATTTATCCGGCAGGTTGATGAACCGCCGCTTATTCAGAATGGAATTACAACGAAACCCTTTTGACCCTGATTATGTTGACATGATCCGGCATCGTATTTGCAAAATATTTGATATCAGCAAACAAGAAAGCAAGTACTATCTCAACGCGGGAAAAATATCAAACTCCGCTTATGACAACATGGATGAAGAAATTAATATTTTGAGACAAGGTAAATTAACAGACATCGCGGATGCATCAGAAATGTTTGACAGGGCAATGTTGAGTCATAATGTAATAAAATATTATCTTTGTTACCCAAAAGAAATAACAATGACAGAATGAAATATTCAGCAAAACAAATTGCAAAGTTTTTAAACGGTGAAATTGAAGGCAATCCCAAAGTAAAGGTGGATGATGTCACGAAAATTGAAGAAGGAAAACCAGGCAGTTTGAGTTTTCTTGCCAATTCAAAATACACCGGATATATATACGACACATCTGCATCCGTGGTGCTTGTAAGCAGGGATTTTAAACCCGAGAAACCTGTAAAACCGACATTGATACGCGTGGATGACCCATATCAGGCATTTGCCGATGTATTGAAAATATACAATTCAAACCTGCAGGATAAAAATGGAAAAGAAAAATTTCATTATTTTGATGAAACAAGTATTGCGGGAGAAAATTTATACCTGGGCGCATTTGCTTATGTAGGCAAACATGTAAAAATAGGCAAAAACTGTAAAATTTATCCGCATGCTTATATCGGTGATAATGTTTGCCTGGGCGATAATGTCACAATTTTTTCGGGTGTAAAAATTTACCACGGCACAAAAATCGGAAAAAACTGTATTATTCATGCCGGGGTTGTTATTGGCTCCGATGGATTTGGCTTTGCCCCGGATAATGAAGGCGTTTTCAAAAAAATCGAGCAGGTGGGTATTGTGCATATTAAAGATGATGTAGAAATAGGTGCCAACACAACCATTGACAGGGCAACCATGGGTGAAACACTGATAGAAAGTGGTGTAAAACTGGATAACCTGATACATGTTGCGCATAACGTAGTGATAGGCAAACATACAGTTATGGCAGCACAAACCGGAATCAGCGGCACCGCAAAAATCGGCAGCCATTGTATGTTTGGTGGCCAGGTGGGCATTTCCGGCCATGTGAATATCGGGGATAAGGTATCCATCGCTGCACAATCAGGGGTCCCCGGCGATGTAAAATCCAGGGAAACCGTTATGGGAAGTCCTGCCATTGCAGCAAGAGACTATAAACGAAATTTCATCTTGCAAAAACAAATCCCTGAAATGCGTGATGAAATTCAGCAACTAAAAAAGGAAATTGCCAGGCTAAAATCAGAGTGACTTCACAGCCACATAAAACCATAATAGAAAATGGGCTGTAGCCCAGAATCCATTAAAAATTTGCGCACCTGGCACCCAGACAGGTATCCGTCGTAGCCCCTCACGCCTAATTTGGCATAGGGATTTGCAGTGAGTAATTACAGATTATAAATGAATAATATGGGTGGCGCTGACATTGCCTTATGACTTCATGATGTAGCAATTTAGACTCACTAATTCTAAACCAAATACCGGTGGTTTTTTTTCAAACTTTTTTTTAATTAATTCTAAATGTTATTTTTGTCACCAAATCAACAATACGTTTTGCAAATTTTTGAAAATGGATAAAAAGCAAACAAGCATTAAAAAAGCCGTAACCGTGCAGGGGATCGGATTGCATACGGGGCATAAAGTGGATCTTACAATAAAACCTGCTCCGGTAAATCACTGGTATAAATTTAAACGCACTGATGTTGAAAGAGAACCAATAATTGAGGCTTTAGCCGAAAATGTCGTTGATACTTCAAGGGGAACAAGTCTGGCAAAAAATGATGTCAAGGTAAGTACTGTGGAACATTTGCTTGCCGCAGCCTATGGCCTTGGCATTGATAATTTGTTGTTTGAATTAAACGGTCCGGAAGTGCCCATTCTTGATGGCAGTGCCAAACATTGGGTGAATGCGTTAAAAAATGCCGGTATTGAAGAACAGGACGCAGACCAGATTGTGTTTGAGTTCAAGGAAAAGAAAGTGTATAAAGATGAAGCAAAAGAAATCGAACTGGCATTGTATCCGGATGATGATTTCAGAATGAACGTACTGGTTGATTATAAATCCACAGAACTGGTTAATCAGTTTGCAGGATTGAACAACCTGAAAAATTTTGAAGATGAGGTGGCACCATGCCGTACGTTTGCTTTTCTCAGTGAGCTGGAACCTCTCCTCAAAGCAGGGCTTATCAAAGGCGGAGACCTTGACAATGCCATTGTGCTTGTTGATAAAGTGTATTCGGAAGAAGAATTTAACCGCATGGCAAGGTTGTTTAATAAACCCGGCATAGAAGTAAAAACCCATGGTGTACTGAACAACCTGGATTTGCATTTCATCAATGAACCGGCAAGACACAAATTACTGGACATGATCGGAGATCTTGCACTTGTGGGTTATCGTATTAAAGGTAACATCATTGCTAAAAGGCCGGGACATTATGCCAATACAGAACTGGCTAAAAGCCTGCGAAAACATGTTGTAAAAGAATTAAGAAAACCAGCCATACCAAAATATGATGCGAACGCAAAACCCTTGTACAATACCAACGAGATAAAACAACGATTACCTCACAGGTCTCCCTTTTTATTTGTTGACAAGATCCTCAGTCTGACAGAAAAAGATATTGTAGGCGTAAAAAATGTTACACTTGATGAGCCTTTTTTTATAGGTCATTTCCCTGACGACCCAATTATGCCGGGCGTGCTTCAGGTTGAAGCTATGGCTCAGGTTGGTGGAATCCTGGTATTGGGCACGGTACCCGACCCCGAAAATTACCTTACCTACTTTATGAAAATTGATAAGGTAAAATTCAGAAAACAAGTGGTTCCAGGCGATACAATCATTATGAAACTCAGTTTAATACAACCTATCCGCCGCGGCATTGCTTACATGTCCGGCGAAGCGTTTGTGGGTGAAAAACTTGCCTGCGAAGCCGAATTGATAGCTCAAATTGTAAAAACAAAATAATATGAATCAACCTTTAGCATACGTCCATCCGGATGCAAAAATTGCATCAAATGTTGTGATTGAACCTTTCGTGAACATCAGTAAAAATGTTGAAATTGGCGAAGGCTGCTGGATAGGACAAAATGCTACCATCATGGAAAATGTGAAAATTGGTAATAATTGCAGCATTTTCCCTGGGGCTGTTATTGGTGCTATCCCCCAGGATCTGAAATACCGGGGTGAGAAAACGTCTGTGGTAATTGGTGACAATAATACGTTACGTGAATTTGTTACCGTAAATCGTGGCACAGCAGCCCGGAATGTTACGAAAATAGGAGACAACAACCTGCTGATGGCTTATACACATATAGCGCATGATTGTATTATTGGCAATAATATTATTATGGCCAACGCTGTTCAACTGGCCGGTGAAGTACAGGTAGATGACTGGGCAATCATATCTGGGACTTCTGCTGTCCACCAATTTGTGCATATCGGGGTACATTCAATTCTTGCCGGTGGCTCGCTGGTTGGAAAAGATGTTCCTCCTTATACAAAAGCCGGACGGTATCCTTTGACATTTTCAGGGGTGAATTCCATTGGTCTGCGACGTCGCAATTTTACCAATAAAAAAATCAACGAAATTCAGGAAATTTACCGTAAACTTTTCAACAACGGGATGAATCGCAGTCAGGCCATTGATTACATTGAAGCAGAAATGAAAGCAACGAAAGAACGCGACGAAATCATTCTCTTTGTGCGCAACTCGAAACGAGGAATCATCAGGGGATATTTTGATGAATAGTAACTCTCATATAACTCTTTTTAAATGTACAGTTAATTTTGGGTAAATTTGATTTTTTTGGCTATGGTTTTAATGAAATTAAAAGTTCAAAAAATAAGATAAGAGGTTTTAGTGGTTAGGGGTTAGGTTTTACGAGGGAAACTTTTCCTAACTCCTAACACCTAACCCCTTATTATGAAGTTCCCCTATTTTTTTTCAGGGGCGAGTACTGATTAGTCGGAAGTCCGGAGTCAGAAGAACACCTCATAACTACCGGCTTTCGCCAGACCGGTTCAATGCATTCCATCCTTGAGCTTCCAACGGAATTTCTTTGCCGTTTCTGGCAACCATCACATATTTTTCTTTTTCAGGTGACATGTGTCCAATGATTGAAATGCCCGGGATTTGTTGTATCTTTTCGTGGTCTTTCTGAGCGATGGTAAACAGCAATTCATAATCTTCACCGCCGTTAAGTGCAGGAATGCCGGGATCTAAATGAAATTCTTCTGCTGCTTTTTGTGTCTCCATCGCGATGGGTAGTTTGTCTTCAAAAAGCTTGCATCCGAGGTTTGACTGTGTGGCAATGTGTAAAAGATCAGATGATAATCCATCTGATAAATCAATCATAGATGTAGGGAGGATGTCCTTTTCCTGTAGCTGACGTATAATATCTTTGCGGGCTTCCGGTTTTAGTTGCCTTTCAATGAGATAAGGATATTTGTCAAGTTCAGGCTGAATTTTCGGGTCTTTCATAAATATCTTCTTTTCCCGTTTTAGCAACTGAAGGCCAAGGTATGACGCACCTAAATCTCCACTGACACAAATAAGTTCTTTGTCACCCGCCGTATTCCGTTTCACTGCTTTGCCCTTTTCTACCGATCCAAGTGCTGTGATACTGATTGCCAATCCTGTCATTGAGCTGGTTGTGTCACCTCCCACAAAATCCACATCATACATGCGGCAGGCTTCTTTGATGCCTTTGTAAAGCTCTTCAGCTGCTTTAAGAGAAAATTTCGACGACAAGGCAATGGAAACTACAATCTGTTCAGGAGTGCCGTTTATAGCATAAATATCACTTAGATTGACAACAACGGCTTTGTATCCGAGATGTTTCAAAGGGGTATATACCAAATCAAAATGTATGCCTTCCATCAGCATATCTGAAGTTACCAGGCTATCACGGTTCTTATGATTGAATATCGCGCAATCATCACCAATGCCATACACCGTGGATGCTTTTTGACAACGAACATCCGATGTCAAATGCGTGATCAAACCAAACTCGCCAAGTTCTTTTATACTTTTCTTTTTCATATAACGTTATTTTTTTGTCATGCTTTATTTGTCAGCCTTAATTTTTGCAAAAATAAGGATTGTTTGGCAAAGATTTTGACCGTTATTAAAATAAAGGAACTAATCAGTGTCAGCAAAAGTAGCTCCTTATCGCAAAGTCGCAAAGGCACAAAGGTTTGAAATTTGTAAATTGAACTGTTAACCCCGTTGAAAAATTTCTACGGGGTTAATAATGGTTAAAATCGGTTACTTATGAAATGTCGATGTTTTAAGAAATAATACAATATCGCAACCGTTTTTAATTAGTGTTATCCGATGTTAACTGTCTATGTGACCAAATTATTCAATTTCTTAGCGACTCTCCGTCTTTGCGGTGAAAATCAAATGCGTCTGAATAGTAAATTCTTATTTAATTTTAGCACTGAGTAGTTACAAAATAAATGATGCAAATGAAAAATATTGTGGTATTTTTTATATCTTTGTTTGAAATCTTTTGATTATGAAGAGGATATCCCTGTTGTTTATGCTGGTTATGGCAAGCCTTTGGGTTTGTTCACAGGATATGGCCATATACACAGACTATTTGAATAAGGTTCAATTGTTTGACGGGGGTGAATTCAAAGAACTGGAACATTTGCCATTAAAATCGTATCAAATAGGCAACGAATGCCTTGGCTATGAAGACAATTCCGAAAATTTTAAAATCTATTACAATCATTACACGTTTAAAATCAACAGTTTTGCGAGCAATTACATTGTGACAGACCACCTCGTAGCGTATAATTTAAACAATCAGTTGAAAGTGTTTGACGGGGGAGATAATATCACATTATCTGTTTATACAGATTTATATGCTGCCGGAGATGAACTAATTGCATTTTTTGATAAGCAAAATAAAATTTTTAAGGTGTATTATGATGGTGAAATCATTGAACTCGATGATGCCCTTGCCGCAGATGAAATTACCGAATATGCCGTCGGTGAAAACAGTATGGTTTACCTTGATAGTCATGATTATTACAATATTTTTTATAAAGGCGAAATCATTGAAATGATGTATAAAGACAGGGCGAAATCTTATAAAGCAGGACGCGATGTTGTCGCTTTTGTTGAGTCTCCTGTCGATAATTTTCAGGTGTTTTATAAAGGTAGTTTTTTAGAGCTTGAAAGTTTCGAACCAAAGGCTTACAAAACCGGAGATGGGTTTGTGGCTTATATTGATTCCAATGATTATCTTAAAGTATATGATGGCAATGATGAAGTGGTAACAGTTTCCTTTGATGCTCCTGATATGTTTGTAGTAGAGGATGAATTGCTGATTTATACAGTGCAAAACTATTTCAAAGTGTACTGGCAGGGGCAATCTTATACCCTTGATAGTTACATCCCTGACAATTATGTGTATGACGGCAGTATGATCGCCTGGGAAAATGAGCAGGGCAACCTCAACATTTTTGACCGTGGACAATCAGGTATCATTTCGTATGAAAAACTGACTTCACTTTCATGTCATGGCACCACAGTTTCTTTCAGCTATGGGGTTAAATCTCATGACATTTACTGGAATGGCAACGTTTATGCCGGGGAATAGTGTCATTTTCACCAGAACATAGCGCAAAAATAAAAGCAGCGGCCCTGAAGCTTGGTTTTGATGATGCAGGTATTACCGATGCAAAAATTCCTGAAGAAGATATTGCCCGATATAATGCATGGCTTGAAAACGGCTATCACGCAAAGATGAGCTATATGAAAAGCCGGTATGACATGCGTCTGGACCCGCAAAAATTATTTCCGGGAGTGCGGTCTGTCATTGTTCTTTTGCAAGCTTATTACAACGAGGATTTGCCGGGATATCCATACAAAATTGCCCGCTATGCCGTGGGAAAAGACTACCACAAGCGCTTAAAAAAACGCTTAAAAAAATTGCAGGCTTCAATACAGGAAATTACCGGAAAGTCATTTGTTTCGCGCCCTTTTGTGGATTCTGCTCCGGTGTTAGAGCGTAGCCTTGCTGTGAAAGCCGGGTTAGGCTGGATAGGGAAAAACACCTGCCTGATTCATCCAAAACTCGGTTCTTATGTGTTTATCGCAGAATTGTTTACCGATTTGGATTTAGTCCCTGATACAAATCATGTCAAAAACCGTTGTGGAACTTGTACACGGTGTATAAATGCTTGTCCGGCACAAGCCTTATCGAAAAACGGCCTTGATGCACGGCGATGTATTTCATATCATACCATTGAAACCCGGACAGCTATCCCGCGTACAGTGGCAGAAGGCATGCAAAAATGGGTGTTTGGTTGTGATATCTGTCAGGAAGTGTGTCCATGGAACCGGAACATCAATGCCAGGGTTGATACCGATTTTTTGCCTGCAAAACATATAAATTATATCAACATAGATATTCTTAAAAGCATGAATGATAAACAGTTCAGGCAGATTTTTGCAGGTACCGCTTTCCTGCGGGCAGGCCGGATAAAATTATTGAAAAATATTGAAGCCGTTAAAACGGGCGGAAGCCAATAAGATGACGAACTTCATCCAGGGTTTTTTGTGCACTTTCACGGGCTTTTTCAGTACCCATCTTCACCACTTTTTTGAGGGAATCCTCATCTTTTTCAATTTCCTCGATACGCTCTCTAACAGGCTCAATAAGCGTAATGATATCTTCGGCAAGTTGTTTTTTCAAATCTCCGTACCTGATGGTACAGTTGGCATAATCATCTTTGAAAGATTGCACCACTTCAGGTTTTGATACTATTTCCATAATGGTAAACAGATTTTGAATGGGTTCGCTTACTATTGAATTAGGTTCAGTTGGTCCGGCATCTGTTTTTGCTCTCATTACTTTTTTACGCAATTGTTTATTTGTATCCGAAAGGTAGAGTCCGTTTCCTTCGGATTTCCCCATTTTCCCTGTACCATCCAGGCCGGGAATTTTTATAAGCTTATTACCAAAATTAAAACCTTTTGGGATAGTGAAAAAATCTGTTTTGTACATCCGGTTGAAACGCCTGGCAAATTTTCTGGCCATTTCGAGGTTTTGTTCCTGGTCTTTACCCACAGGTACATAATCTGCCTGGTGAATTAAAATATCGGCCGCCATGAGTACCGGATACGTGAGCAAACCTGCATTGACATTATTGGGTTGGCTGCGGGCTTTTTCTTTGAACGTTGTTGTGCGTTCGAGCTCACCAAGGTATGCATTCATATTCAACAGCAAATACAGTTCCGGAACTTCAGGCACATCGCTTTGAATGTATATGGTGGCTTTTTCAGGGTCTATCCCGGCAGCAAGGTATTCCACCAACACCTGTTTTACATTTTGATGCAAATTTGACGGTGTGGGATGCGTTGTCAGCGAGTGATAATCAGCAATAAAAAAATAACACTGATGTTCATGTTGCAACTTCACAAAATTAGTCACTGCTCCCAGGTAATTCCCCAGGTGCAATTTTCCAGTTGACCTTATGCCACTTAGTACCCTTGCCATTTTTTTAATTTCTTAAATCAAAAATCGTTAATCCTTGTTCTTAAATCCCGTAGGATAGACATCCAACGGGATAAATCAATTTTCTGCCTTATCAATTAACTTGCACATAGCTGTTATGTATATATGTCAGCAGATTAATTTGAAACAGGCTGCGTTCTACACTTTTTTAGGGTGTCAGAATGGTTTGCATTTTTTCAGAATCATCCAAGATATTGAGGGCTTTCTCTATTTCATCATCGGATTTCATGCTGTATTTGATTCTGCCTTTCCGGTAATAATATCTTCCGACAATTTCTTCGGCTAGCAATTCCTTAATCTCATCTTTGAACAAACGAAGGTCTTTGTCCCGGTCATGAGCTATTTTTGCGGCCAGCTCGTCGAATTCATTTTCAGCCACCTCGTAATATTTTTCTTTTTCAGCAATTTCAATAAGTTCGTTCAGATGTTCTTCACTCCGTGTTTCATAATCGAAAGATTTTTCATTCAAAAAATCAACGAATACCTTGTACATTTTGTCATCAACTGAAAACTCAGCCGGATCCCCAATATCCTCATGATTATAACAATACAGACTTGCAAAGTCAAAAATCATGTGATCATGCAATAAATAGGAACTGATCTTGCTCAGTTTATTCTCATCCGTTTCAACATCAGGCATAATGCCACCTCCATCATAGACCGTTCTACCGTTTTTGGTTTTAAATTCAGAAATAATGCTGTCGGGGATTCTGCCTACACTGCCATCTTCATTGCGGTGTGAATAATCCAGTGCCTGAATACAGCGCCCGCTTGGAATGTAATATTTGGCTGTGGTAACTTTAAGTTTTGTGTTATAGCTGAGTTCCCGTGTTGTTTGTACCAGGCCTTTTCCAAATGTACGTTTCCCTACAATAACTGCCCTGTCAATATCCTGCATACATCCGGCAACAATTTCGGATGCTGAAGCTGAATGACTGTTGACAAGTACGACAATGGGTAATTCAGTATCATAAGGTTTCATGTTGGCTTTATATTCTTTGTTCCATCGTTCAACTTTGCCTTTGGTGCTGACCACCATTGTTCCTTGTGGTACAAAAAGATTACATAACCTTACAGCTTCAATCAATAAACCACCGGGATTGTTTCTTAAATCAAGAACAAGCGCTTCAGCCTGTTTGTCTTCTTTCAACTCAGATACAGCTTTCTGTACTTTTGCACCGGCTTCGCGGGTAAAATTACTTAACCGCACATAACCCACTTTGTCATTAAGCATCCCGTAATAAGGCAAGGGGTCTACCTGTACTTTTTCCCGCTCCAGGCTTACTTTTTCTATTTCTCCGGATACAACGCGTTTTATTTTTAAATCAACTTCTGTTCCCGGTTGCCCTTTAAGCAATTCACTCACTGCTGAAGTACTTTTGTTTTTCAGGCTGACACCATTAACCTCCAACAACGCATCTCCGGCTTTAAGCCCTGCTTTATCTGCCGGAAAATCTTTGTATGGCTGTACTATAATAACGTGTTTGTCTATTTTACGGATTATTGCACCAATGCCTCCGTATTGTCCGGTAGTCATAAAGGTAAGGTCTTCAATTTTGGATTCCGGGATATATACAGTGTACGGATCCAGGGATTCCAGCATTTCATCAATGCCTTTTTTGATGGTTTTTCCGTAATCAATATCATCAACGTAATACAATGATAATTCTTTGACAAGCGATGCGAAAATGTCAAGATTTTTAACAAGTTCAAAATTTGTACTTGTATGGCCTGAAAACATTATGGCAGAAATACCAACCAGCAACGCGGTGAAAAAACTAATTAATTTTGTGCGGTGTTTTTTGAAAAATCCCTTCATAATTTATTGAGTTTTAGACAGTGTGTTATTAAGATGTTGTAAAGTTAATATAATTTTTGATTCTATTTCCTTATATGTAGGTACCTTAGGTGCAAAACAAATAAAAGCAAGCTGCAATGTGTTGTCATTTTGAATGAGTGCCTGGTTTAGTTCAGCGTTATTTTTCCGCCATACTTCCCTGATAAGCCGTTTTATTTTGTTGCGATTTACAGCCAATGGCTGCTGTTTTCTCGGCACGCTGATCAATATCTTGCAGGGGTAAGTGCTGTTTGAATCTTTAATAAACCGGTAAAAAACTTTCAGGTCATCTGCCCTGAAGATTTTTCCCTGGTGAAAAAGTTGTTCAATATCTCTCTTCTTGCATAGCCGTTCTGCTTTTGGAAACAAAGCATTTGAAATTGTATTTTTGCTTGTAACTTCAGACATACAAGAAATTATTTCCGGCATTTTTTATTGTGTTCATCAATGTATTTATCCAATGCCATACTCATTGAGGGGGCATTTGGTTGAGGAACTTTAATATCAAGCCTCAATCCGGCGTCTTTGACAGATTTATGGGTGGTAGGGCCAAAAGCGGCAATGCGCGTATTGTTTTGATTAAAATCCGGAAAATTTTTGATTAACGACTGAATGCCGGAGGGACTGTAAAACACCAAAATATCGTAATCAACATCTGATAAATCAGATAAATCAGCGGTTACTGTTTTATACATGTCAGCCCTGGTAAAATCAATACCAAGTTTTTTAAGTTTTTCAGGTATGTTTTTTTTGGATGCTGTACTGGATGGAAGCAAAAACTTTTCGTGTTTGTGTTTTTTGATGATTTTCAACAAGTCATCAAATTTCCCGTTGCCATAAAAGATTTTACGTTTCCTGTACACAATATATTTTTGCAGGTAAAGGGCAATAGATTCCGACACACAAAAATACTTCCATTCATCTTCAACGGTAATTTTCATTTCTTCACATAACCTAAAATAATGAATCACAGCAGTGCGGCTTGTGAAAATCATTGCGTTATAATCTGCAAGTTTAATTTTAGAAGCTCTGAATTGCTTTGCTGAAAAGCCTTCAACTTTTATAAAAGGGCGAAAATCAAGTTTTAACTTGTGTTTTTCTGCCAAATCAAAATACGGTGATTTTTCAGAGGAGGGCTTGGGTTGTGATACCAGTATTCGTTTAATTTTTGAACTCATAAAACTTGTTTATGTTATCGTTAAATAATACCAGTCATGTATTTTATCACTACAGAAACAGGTAATAATTCAAGGGTGCAAAGATATAAAAAAATGACCAACAATGAAACCCGGTTACCTGCAGAAATTTTAAACCCCTGTATCAACTTAAAAACAAATTGAAAAGCAAACACAACTGCCAAAATGTAAATGATATATGGTTTGATATGGTCGGGAAAATACATCAATGCCAAAAGCATGGGTAGCAAAATTAATCCAAACCATTTATTGAGGTTCATCCATATTTGAATGTAATGGTGCTGAAGCGATAGGTGGTTTGACACATATCCCACAAGAGAATACAGCATGTGCCGGGATAGATAAAACAAAAGCAAAACACCAAAAATTACAGCCAGGAAAACTATGTGGTTACTGATGTTCATATCTGTAAGCAAATCAATTTCAAAAACCCAGAGTGTTAAATAACAAAAAATGCTGAAGCTAATGACGAACACGATGTTCAGGAAAAATGATGTTCTTGAAATGATGATATTAGTATCGTGTAATAGCTTTTCGGACTCATTGAGGTTAAAAGGGGAGTGAAGGATACGGCCAAATGCTTTTGGGTTAAGGTAAAATGCCCTCAACACAATGAGGGTACATGCCACAATGATAATCAGGAGATAATCATGTATATGTGTACTGTGTATCGGGTTTCCTTCAAACATAGTTGCAATGTGACTTATTTTCGGAAAGCAAATGTCCTGTTGATTTGTTTTTTTTCATTACTCCATTAGCACCAGTAGGGACATCAATTCAGTGTAAAATCAGTTGTTCCGATTTTATAACCGTCCATGTACAATTCAACGGTATATTTTCCTACGAGTAGTGTTTGTTGTACATCATAATAAATCACAACATCAAGAAAATTCCCGTCATACTGAATATCCCTGCTGGCAGAATATGCCAGATTTTCTTCCTGATATGTGAAAATATTGTTGTCGTCATTTACAAGCACATAGCCATCAGGTCTGATGATACGCAGATAGATGGTTCTGGGTCCCGGTTCGGCAATACTGTTCTCAATCAGTGTAAAACTGGTGTTGATTTTATCTACTTTCCCTGCTTTATCCGCTTCCCGGTCTGAACTGAAAAAGTTGTCTTTTTTGTATGGTTGTGATACAATGTTGGTGGCTTTAATCATGGCAGCTTTTTCAACCGTGAGCTCAAGTTCATCATTTTTATTGATGACCTCATCCATTTCATTTTTCATGCGCAGATTGTGTTCCCTGACTTCATTGCTTTCGGCGATGAGTTTTGTGTTTAGTTGATTAAGTGAATCAATTTGGTAAACGTATGATTTCATAATACTGCGCATTGTTTCAACTTCATCTTTATATTTGTGGATGATAGCTGCATTGTTGGCCTTTACCGATTTTAACTCGTCAAGCAGGATAGAAATTTTTTCTTTTTCTTTATCCAGCTTTTCGGTCATGCTGTCGTTTTCCACCTGGATGGAATCGTAATCTGTATAGAGATCCTGTAAATCTTCTGCAATAAGGTCTTTTGCTGAAACTGTTTCGCTCATTTCAGTTTGGAGTTCTTCATAATCCCTGTTCATCTCAACAAGGTAATATCCTGCTATTCCAATGGCTACAACCATAATGATGATTAACAGCAGCAATAAATTTGTTTTCTTTTTGTTATCCATAATTCAAAGCGCTTAATTTTCAGTTGCAAAAATACTCATTTTATAAACGAAAAAAGAAAAGTTCATGTTTTATGCATATCATAAATTCTCAAAAGCGTAATGCTAAATCAGGCATAAATATCCCCTGATTTTGTTATGTTTGCATGCAACAACAATTTTACACTTAGTTTTGTTGTTTATTATCAGCAACAAAATGAAATGAGCTACATCAACACATTTATGCTAATCGGTTATGAATATGTTGAAGTCTCGTTTGTACTGACCGAGAAAATTTATAGTTGACAGATGAAAATTTACAGCATAGAAACAGGAAATTTTAAAGTGGATGGAGGCGCTATGTTTGGTGTGGTGCCAAAAGTATTGTGGGAACGGTTGTATCCTGCCGATGATCAGAATCTTTGTCCTTGTGTAGCACGGTCAATGCTGATTGTTGAAGGAAACAGAAAGGTATTGATTGATACCGGCATAGGAGATAAATTGCAGGAGGATTTTGCCAGGCATTATCACCTGTTTGGCGATGATGATTTAATAACATCATTAAAAAATTGCGGTATTGAACCGGAAGACATTACCGATGTGATAATGACCCACCTCCATTTTGACCATTGTGGCGGCACCATTGGCCGTGATAAAAAAGGTAATTTGTATCCCGTATTTCCGAATGCAGATATTATTGTCAGCAAGGCACAGTGGGAGTCAGCGATGAACCCAAATTTGCGGGAAAACCCGGCTTTCCTTGAAGAAAATATAGTTCCCATGAAAACATCAGGGAAACTGAAACTTTTAGATGCACCCTGCATGTTGACGGATGATATTGAACTTCGTTTTTTTAATGGTCATACCAAAGGGTTGATATCTGTTTTTGTCAATATTGGAAATAAAAGGGTGGTATTTGCCGGGGATGTGTTGCCTGCAATGCCATATATTCGCCTGCCGTACATTTCTGCTTATGATATTGAACCATTAACCACACTCAATGAAAAACAGGCCTTGCTTGAAGAAGTGTACAACAACGGAGATGTGTTGTTTTTTCAGCACGATATTAACAACGAAGCCTGTACGTTGTCCAAAACGAAAAAAGGCATCAGGGAAAATAAAACGTATAAACTGGATGAAATTGTATAAACGCATATTGTTCATTATAACTGCTGTCATTTTATTGTTGTCTTGTTCAGACGAGTGGCATGAAAATCGCACGGAAAATAAACTTGTTCAGCACGAATGGTTGTTGTACATGTATGTTGATGGGGTAGAAAACCAGGTTGTAGAGTTGGACTCCACGGTTTATGTTTTTGAAAAGGATGGTGTTTTTATCCAAAAACGCAATGAAAACCAGGTGGTTGAGTCCACGTGGGAATTGCTTGACCAGAAATACGTTCGTGTTGCTTCGGCAGTTTTTAAGATAAATACCCTTACCAACGGGATTTTAAGCCTGGAATACGGTGAAGATATTTTGTATTTCGTGCCGGTAGATTAATCAGCAAATTTCAACAATGAATCAATGTAATCCCTGTTGTTTGCCAGGCGGGGGATTTTATGTTGTCCACCGAGTTTGTTTTTGGATTTTAACCACCGGTAATAACCACCTTTTTTCATAACCACAATCTCGGGAGGACCAAGTGTCATGTTTTTGTAGCGTTTGGCATCGTAATCAGAATTTATTTTGCGCAGGCTTTCGTCCAGGATACGTGTGAATTTATCCAAGTCATCGGGCGGTGTTTCAAATTCAAACAGCCACTGGTGAGCAGCGTTGCTGTTTTCTTTATCAAAATACCTGGGTGCTGCTGTATATTCAAGAATATTGGCTCCTGTCTTTTCACAAGCGATTTTAAGTGCCTGCTCAGCATTATCAATGATAACTTCTTCACCAAAGGCATTGATGAAATGTTTGGTGCGGCCGGTTACACGGATTTTATATGGGTTTATTGATGTAAAACTGATGGTATCTCCTATCATGTATCGCCACAAGCCGGTGTTTGTAGTTATAACCACGGCATAATTTTTCCCTGTTTCCACATCACGGAGGGGAATGGTTTTGGGCACTTCTTTGTCAACCTCATTCATTGGAATAAATTCATAATAGATTCCGTAATCAAGCATCAGAAGCATATCATCTGAATTAAAGTCATCCTGTATGCCAAAGAATCCTTCAGATGCATTATAGGTTTCCATATATTTCATGTTTGGGTTGGAGATGATACTTTTATACATTTCCCGGTATGGAGAAAAACTCACGCCGCCATGAATGAAAAGCTCAAGATTGGGCCATACATCAGAAATGTTGTTTTTACCTGTGATTTCAAGGATGCGTCGCAGCAACACCAAAAACCAACTGGGAACGCCTACCATGTTTGTAACATTGTTATTAATGGTAGTTTGAGCAATGAGTTCAATTTTCTTTTCCCATTCTTCCATCAGTGCTACATCCGAATTGGGAACTTTTGAAAAATATGTCCAGAATGGCAGGTTTCTGATAATCACTGCCGATAGGTCACCGTAAAATGATTTTTCTTTTAGGTTGCCAATTTGGTGACTCCCGCCCAGGGCAAGGGATTTTCCGGCAAATACTTTGGTTTCAGGAAACTGATTGATGTAAAATGCATATATGTCTTTGCCGCTCCTGAAGTGACATAATTCAAGCGCCTCTTTTGATATGGGAATGAATTTGCTGCGCTCTGAAGTGGTCCCGCTTGATTTGGCAAACCAATGTATATCAGTAGGCCATAAGATATTTTGTTCACCATTGAGGATGCGCTGTACATCATCCTTAATGTTGTCATAATTATTTATCGGTAAGCGGGATGAAAATGTCTGATAGGTTTTTATCTCCGAAAATTTATATTTTTTCCCGTATTCAGTATTTTTGGCCAGGCTTAGAAGCTCGCTGAGTTCACGGTTTTGTACCTTATGCGGATAGCGCCTGAATTCCTCAATTTGCTCAAACCTTTTGATGTTTATCAAATTCAGTATGGAATTAAATACAGCCATATATTCTCTTTATTCAGGACAAAAATGATTATTTTTATCCAATATAAAAATTTTTTGCAATGAATTGGCTTGATATTGTTATTTTAATTCCTGCCTTATGGTTTGGATTTAAGGGGTTTAAGAATGGTCTGATCAAAGAAATAGCAGGCCTTGCAGCTTTGTTTCTGGGCTTGTGGATAGCCGTAAATTTTTCGCATTACCTTGAAGGGCTACTCAGTGAAAACACAAAAATCAGCGACGATTATTTACCCCTGATTGCTTTTGCTGTGTTGTTTATTGTTACCGTAATATTGGTTCATTTGTTGTCAAAGAGCTTTGATAAACTAGTAAAATCGGTTGCCCTGGGGTGGGCAAATCAGCTTACCGGACTAATTTTTGGTGTGGCAAAAGCCGTGTTGATTATGGGTGCCGTTATTTTTATCCTTGACCAGGTCATTGTCGTTGAACTCGACCTTATCCCGCGGGAAATAACGGAAGAATCGTTGTTGTATCAACCCATCAATGAGTTGATAGAATTTGTCTATCCCAAAATAAAAAATTTGCAGATTGAAGAATTGGGAATAACAGGCGGATAATATTCATATCTGTACGCAAATCATCCACATTACAAATCTTTTTTTGTCTAAATAAAAAATTTATCCTATATTTGTAGTGTAATATTTTATTTTAAAAAACATGAAAAATATAAATTTGTTGCTTTTATCCCTGTTTATATTGAGTTTTTCATTGCATGCACAGGAAATTTCATTTACATTTACAGCAAATCACACATGTATTTATGCTGAACTTGACAGCGTTGTGGTTGAAAATTTAACCCAGGGCGGAGATACGGTTTTATATTATCCGGATACGGTATTAACCCTGTTTTTTACCGGAATTGAAACAGCCCCATTTGCAGGTAATGCTTTTTCTGTTTCACAAAATTATCCTAATCCGTATTCATCCAAAACCCAAATTGATGTGTTTGCCCCTGAAGAAGATGAATTTACTATCAAGGTTTTTGATATCACAGGCAGGCAGGTAAACACATATAAAAATATACTGGGAAGAGGAATGCATAATTTTGTATTCAATGGAGGAAATAGCACCAATTATGTATTGACAGTTAATTCCACCAAATTTTTACAAAAAATATTGATGATACATACGGGCACCGGAGAAAAACAAAACGCAAGCCTTCTCTATAAAGGTATTATCCCAGGTGAAAAATCCATTAAAACATCAGAAAAATCAAATTTTGTTTACAATATTGGTGATAATTTGGAATTTACAGGCTATGTAAATGATGATTTTGAAACCATTGTGGACGCACCAACAACAAACAATGATTATGTTTTTGATATAAATAATACAAACCCATCTGTACCTACAGCCGGCATCCATGTAGCCGGGGAAGATCAAATTGAGTGGAACTGGAACACAGTAGAGGATGCCACAGGCTATAAATACAATACCGTTGATGATTATTTCACTGCTGCTGACAATGGAACAAGCATTAGCTACACACAAGCCGACCTTAATTGTGAAATCGCTTATACCCTTTATGTGTGGGCATACAACGATTGTGGTGTATCCACTTCGGTTGAGCTTAGCGAAATCACAACAGATTGTCCTACAATTACCATCTGCGGAGAAGAAACAAAAATTGTGGATGTGACCAATTCCACCACTGGCGATACCTGGATGGACAGAA
>JAYENB010000006.1:0-6352 GCA_034721855.1 Bacteroidota bacterium | reverse complement strand
AAAGCATTAAAAATACCCTTCCCGTTTTTTCTGTTCCATGGATGCATCCTGGTCAAAATCAATCACACGGGTTGTTCGTTCAGATTTTGTTGTAGTCATCATTTCTTCTACAATTTTTTCCACGGTATCGGCATCAGATTCCACGGCTCCGGTCAATGGATAACATCCCAAGGTGCGGAACCTGACTTTTTTCATTTTCGTTTTCTTTGCTAATTCTTCTGGCATCCTGTCATCATCAACAAGTATAAGTGCATTGTTAAATTCAACCACGGGACGTTCTTTGGCGAAATACAAGGGCACAATGGGAATGTTTTCCAACCTGATGTACTGCCAGATGTCCAACTCTGTCCAGTTGGAAAGTGGGAATACACGTATGGATTCACCTTTTTGAATTTTTGTGTTATAAATATTCCATAACTCCGGCCGTTGATTTTTGGGATCCCACTGATGAAATTCATCACGGAACGAAAATATCCGTTCTTTGGCTCTGGATTTTTCTTCATCACGACGTGCTCCGCCAAAAGCAGCATCAAATTTATATTTATTGAGGCCACTAAGCAATGCCTGGGTTTTCATCACATCGGTATGCACTTTTGAACCATGTGAAAAAGGCCCCACCCCGGATTCAAACCCTTCTTTGTTGTAGTGAACAATCAGATCCCAGCCTTTTTCCTTTGTATAATTGTCACGGAATTTTATCATTTCTTTAAACTTCCATTTGGAATCTATGTGCATCAAAGGAAATGGTACTTTTCCGGGAGCAAAGGCTTTTTCTGCCAGCCTGGCCATCACACTGGAATCTTTTCCTATGGAATATAACATCACAGGATTTTCAAATTCGGATGCCACTTCCCTGATGATATGAATGGACTCTGCTTCGAGCTGTCGTAAATGTGTGAGTGTGTAATTATTCATGTTTCTTTACATTAAATGTCGTTTATAACTGAATTTTAGGCATTATGAATTCCATGGCCATATTCAGGCATTCTTCAATTGAATATTGATCTGTGTCAACCACAAGGTCGGGATTAGCAGGAACTTCAAACGGCGAATCAATGCCCGTGAAATTTTTAATCTTGCCTTCCCTGGCTTTTTTATATAACCCCTTGGTATCCCTTGCTTCGCACACTTCCAGGGGGGCGCTGACATAAATCTCAATAAAATTTTCTTCGCCGACAATATCCTTGGCCATTTGCCGGATTAAATTTGTTGGGGAAATAAAACTATTGATGGTGATTACCCCGCTTTCGAGGAGTAATTTTGATACTTCAGCAATTCTGCGGATATTTTCATGGCGATCTGCTTCAGTAAAACCAAGGTTATTGTTGATCCCGGATCTTATGTTATCCCCATCCAGGACCTGTGCAAGATTTCCTTTGTTGTGCATTGCTTTTTCCAGATTCTTTGCCAGTGTGGTTTTTCCGGCTCCTGACAGGCCTGTACACCATATCACCCTGGATTTTTGCTCAAGCAGCTTTTCTTTGTCTTCCCGTTTCAGGATTTGATCAAAAACGGGATGAATATTTTCTGAATAATTCATAGTTATAGATTAAAATAACGCATGTAAAATAAACAAAATTGGCTCACTTTATAAAATCTATTTGTTCCGGTTGCACAATAAACCATGGATTGTGTAAATCGGGTTTGTTGTATCTTAATTCCTGATGTGTTTCGGCATTCATTACCACGCCACCCGCAGCTCTGACAATGGCATGACCGGCTGCAGTATCCCATTCCATCGTGGGACCAAAACGCGGATATACATGCGCTTTCCCTTCAGCTACCATGCATAACTTAAGGGATGATCCCCGTGTGATGGTATCAACAGCAGCGTATTTTACTTTTAAATTATCAATGAACTTGACTGTTTCTTCATTCATATGAGAACGGCTACCAACTGTAGTAATTGTATTACTAACCTCCTGAACCGTTTGTATCTTGTTTTCATTCGTCATCACATCTGCAGTTTTGCATGCAGTATTGCTGTGTGATACTGTTGTTTTCCAAGCACCTTTCCCGGCTATTCCCACATATAATTCATGCAAAACAGGAACATAAATCACGCCCGCTACCGGGATGCCTTTTTCAATCAAAGCAATATTCACTGTAAATTCACCATTGCGCTTAATGAATTCTTTGGTCCCGTCAAGCGGATCAACCAGCCAGAAGGTATTCCAGTTTTTCCGCTCTTCATGCTTTATGTGGCTTCCTTCTTCACTGAGCACAGGATAAGCTGTTTCGTTTAAATAACCTGAAATGACCTCATGGGCTTTTTTATCAGCTTTTGTCAGCGGCGAATTGTCGGATTTTATTTCCACATTGAAATCATCGTGTTCATACACCTGCAAGATGGTTTTTCCTGCTTCCAAAGCAGCTTTTATACAGATATCAATATTTTTCATCATATCAGAACAATTGATAAAGGAATGCCAGACCATATACTGTTACAAACATATACAGTAGAGTAAGAGGCAATCCAACCTTAAAAAAATCTTTAAATGAATACGATCCCGGTCCATATACCATAAGGTTGGTTTGATAACCTACCGGCGTTAAAAAACTGGCGGCTGCTGCAAACGATACAAGCAGGACAAAAGCTATCGGATTGATACCAAGGTCAACGGCAATGGTAATGGCTATGGGAAAAATAATCGCTACTGCTGCCTTGTTGGTAATATAAGCAGAGAGAAATGCCGTAACTATGTAAATACCAAACATCAGGCTGATTACACCAAATGGTTGCAATTGTGTAATAAAAAACCCGGCAATGGCTTCAGCAACCCCTGATTTGACCATAGCTGTTCCTATTGCAAGGGCAAGGGCTATGATAGCAGCCAGGTTATAATCAAGGCTTCTCGCAATATCCTTTGGGTTAATGATTTTCGTTAATGTAATGATAATAAGGAGAACCAGTAATGCAATGAACAGTTTTACAAACCCCAGTGCCGAAAGTAATATAGCCAATGCTGTACCACCAATGAGCGTAATATTCTTCCAGGCAGGTTGTTTTTTAAAATCCCGCACTTTGGTAATGGGATAAAAATCCATGGTATCTGTTGACCGGGCGGCAAAATCCTCACCTGCCAACACCAACAATACATCCCCGGCTTCGAGTTCAATGGCCCCTAGTTTTCCTGATATGCGCTGTCCATTTCGGTGAACAGCAATAATAGCTGCATCGTATTTGCCCCTAAATTTGGCTTCTTTGATGGTTTTTCCAATCAGGCTTGAATTGTGAGAAATAACAATTTCACGTATAGCCGTATGTTTCTTGCGTGAAAACATCCCTACCTGTGTCAGGCGTAAGCCGGTATCGGTTTTCACCATATCTGCGATCGTTTCCGTTGCGCCTGCAAAAATCAAAATATCGTTGTCACGAAGTACCGTTTTGGGTCCCACGGCGGTCAATTTTTGATCATCCCTGTAGATTTCCGCCAAAAACAGGCCTTCCAGGTTACGTAATTTGGCTTCTTCAATGGTTTTTCCGTTTAATTTGCTGCCGGGAATTACTTCTGCTTCCACCAGGTATTTACGGTGCCTGTTGTTGAATGAAGACATCACATCCCGGCGATCCGGCAACAAATGTTTACCAACCAGTAACATATACAGGATCCCTATCACAATCATAACAAACCCGATCAAACTGTAATCAAAAATATGCAGTTCACGCATATCCGGCACAATGGTTTGATCAATTACCATCCCGCTTACAATCAGGTTGGTGGATGTCCCGATCAGGGTGGCACAACCCCCTAAAATAGCTGCATAAGACAATGGAATCAACAACTTGGACGGGGAAAAATTGTTTTTTTTAGACCACGTATGTACATAAGGCATCAAAATAGCAACCAGTGGGGTATTATTCATAAAGGCACTCAATACAGACACCACGCTCATCATACGCCATAAAAAACCATTATAGGATTTTGCTTTGGCAAATATCCAGTTGAAGAAATTTTCCAATACCCCGGTTTTTCTGATGGTATCACCAATGAGCAAAAGCATAAGAATAACCGCTATCTGTTGATTGGCAAATCCTTTGAGCATTTCAGAAGGAGTAAGAATTCCGGCTACTCCAAACACTACCACAGCCAACATAAAAGTAAGAGCAGGCCCCACCCATTCACGATACAAAGAAATCATCATGAATATCAGGACAACAAAAACCAGTATGCTGTCGAAATGCTCAAACATACATGCAAAGAAACAAAATTATCATGAAGCAAACATAGTTAATATAATTTATGTATCTTTGAAACGAAAACCAAAACGTTTGCATTATGAAAAAATATTTTATCCTTTTTGTATTATTGCTTTTTAGCATCAATTTCGCAATTAAAGCACAAATTGTTTACACCGACGATTTTGAAGGGTATTCTGTTGATCAGGGGATAGCTGATCAGGATGCTACAGACACATGGACAACCTGGAGCAACTCTCCCGGCAGTGCCGAAGACCCACTGGTAACTGATGAAGCGGCTCACGGTGGCACACAATCCATTGTGATTGAAGGTACGAATGATGGTGTTTTGCTTTTGAATGATTTAACAGAAAATCGCTACAGGGTTGAATTTTACCTTATGGTACCCGAAAATTTTGTTGGATACTATAATATCCTTCAGGATTTTGATGGAGGGGCTTCTACCTGGGGGATGCAGGTCTTTTTCCAGGATGGAGAAGGCAGTATTGACGGTAATGGAGCTGCTGCGGCAACTTTTACTTACACGCCCGGAGAATGGATGAAAATTCAACATTTTGTGGATCTGGATAATGACTGGATTGATTTTTATGTTGATGACAACCTTATCCATGCTTACCAATGGAGCCTTGGCTCTTTTGGCGAAGGTGGTATCAACAAACTGGATGCTTTTAATTTTTATGCCTGGGATGATTCTGGCAATGAGACTCCAAAATTCTTTATGGATGATTATATCATTGAACAAGTGGATATTCCGGAGCCACCAAGCAATCTCGTGTTAAGCGTTGAAAATCAAAATGATGTTTCCATTTCATGGGATGCGCCTGCCTCAGGCACCCCTGATTCATATTCTGTTATCCGGGATGGCGAAGAAATTGCCAGCGTACCAGACCTTAGTTATGTAGATCTGGATTTATATCCTAACGATTATGATTACCAGGTAAAAGCTTTTTACAGTGGAAACGGGTATTCTGCATCCGCAGGACCTGAAACTGCAACGATCCCCGGAGGAAATGAACGTAATTATATCCTGATGGAAGTAATTACATCTATTACTTGTCCTTATTGCCCTACTGCAGCTCAGGCCATTGATGAAATGATTGCAGAAGGATTCCAAATCGCTCCTATTGAATATCATTATACAGATAATGATCCATACGGAACACCTGCCACAATGACAAGAGCCAACTATTATATGCCTTTTTTCGATGATGGTGACAACAATTTTGGCACACCAACAACTATTATCAACGGAATGAATGGTTTGGAAGGTGCTGCACAAACAGTACAAGACATGAAAGATTATTATGAATATTATTACAATGAATATATTGATATTCCGACTGTTTATAATATTGATGCTTCTGTAAGTACGGTTACATTGGATCCATGGCTATTTGATATCAACGTTGAAGTGGAAGAAACACTTGATTATTATGATGATGAGATGAGCTTGCACGTGGCCTTAACAGAAACCGGCATTCCGGAATCATGGCAGGGATTGGATTATGTGAACTTTACCTTACGCGATATGCTCCCCGACGCTAACGGAACCATTTTGAATTTTGATGCAGCTTCTGTTCAGTCTGCAAATTTCCAACTTAGCCTTGATACAACATATGTGAAAGACAGTTGCAGCGTAATCATTTTCCTGCAAAACAACGCAACCGCTCATGTAATGGATGTCTATAAAGTTTCGCTTTCGCAATACAATACTGTTGAGAAACAAAAAATGCCTGTGGTTTCTGTGTATCCAAACCCTGCAAGCAATATGGTACATGTTGCAACCAAATCAAAAATTGAAAGCATCGAAATGCACACCATCACCGGACAAAAAGCATTGCAGCTTCATCCGGAAACAAACCGGGCAATCTTTTCAGTTTCCGCTCTTCCGGCGGGCATTTACACAATGCATTTGAAAACAACAGAAGGAAATATAGTTAAAAAACTGATTGTGAAATAACCTAACGAGGGGTTATAGGTTAGGATTTAGGAAAAGTTTCCCTCCTAACACCTAACCCCTAACACCTAACCCCTTATTATGCCAGTAGGATCATCAACAATACAACGTATTAAAAACAAAATTACTGATGATTTATCAGGCTGGTATGATAAAAATGAGGCCAAAAATATCGCATCCTTATTGATCGAACA
>JAYENB010000005.1:0-6369 GCA_034721855.1 Bacteroidota bacterium | reverse complement strand
TAATTAAACGGGGCAAAAGATGGTTAAATCAATTTTAACGCTTTGCGCCTCTGCGTCTTTGCGGTGAGGAGTTACTTTTGTTGATACTAATTAGTTATCTTGAAACAAATATTTTTGTTACCTTTATACACATATTTATTAATTTAAAATTATCAATTATGCGTAAAATGTACTTTTTAACAGGGATCATTGGTGTTTTTCTTATGAATTCTGTATTTGGTGGAGAAGTTCCACAATCAAAAGCGAAGCAAGTAGCGATTAATTATTACAATCACTTGTCACATACCCGTACATCTGCTACGGTAACTGAAACATTGCAATTTGAGGAAAACGATCAAATTGTATATTACGTTTTCAATTTCTCATCCGGGGGATATATGATTATTTCTGCTGAAGATGAGGTAAGACCGGTTTTGAGTTACTCATTCAAAGGCCATTTTGTCAAAGACGACCCAAGGCTACCTGACAATTACGCCTGGTTTCTCAACAAGTACAAGGAACAAATCCTTATAGTGAAAAATAGAAAATTAAAAGGCAACAACGACATCAGAGCTATGTGGGACAATTATTATTCTAACACATTTACACACTCAAAAGAGTTCAGGGATGTTAGCCCTTTACTTGACACAGAAGGCATTGCCTGGGACCAGGGATGCTACTATAATGCAGATTGCCCTGCAGATGCCAACGGCCCGTGCGGACATGTAGTCACAGGATGTGTCGCTACTGCCATGGCACAAATCATGCGTTATCACAGTTGGCCTGATCAGGGAACGGGTTCTCACACCTATACCGATCAAAATTATGGAGAGCAAAGTGCCGATTTTGGCGCTGCAACTTATGACTGGGCCAGCATGCCAGGATCAGTTACAAGTTCTAATGCCGAAGTAGCTGAAATCATGTACCATTGTGGTGTTGCTGTTGAAATGAGTTACAATCCGGGTGGGTCAGGAGCCCAGGTTTACGGATACGTCAAAGAAGGATTTGTTAATTATTTCAATTATGATGATGAAGCCCTGTACGGATACAGAGAAAATTATACAGATGACTCCTGGAAAAATCTGCTTTATGCTGATCTTGACAATGGACTTCCTGTATTTTACAGCGGTTCAGATGAAGGCGGGACTTATGGCCATGCTTTTGTTTGTGATGGATACCAAGGCACTGATGAATTCCATTTTAACTGGGGTTGGAGCGGTGCTTACAACAGCTACAATACCATTGATGATTTAACAAGCGGACAGGGTGATTTTTCCTATAATAATCAGGCTGTGTTCCATGTACATCCCTCTTATGGACTCACTTCTGTTTTTTCCGGCAGTCCTACTGCCCTGTATGTGGATAATACTGTTTCATTTACTGATGGATCTTATGGTGCCCCAAACTCCTGGTCCTGGCAATTTGGTGATGGCGGCACTTCTACAGAAGAAAATCCTTCTCATACATACACAACCACCGGATTATTTGATGTGACACTTGAAGTAAGTAATGGTACGGATACTGATACACAAACCAAAACAGATTACATTAAAGTGGTTCCGACAGATGCCGGATTCTCAATGGATTTTGAAGATTGTGTGGATTATTCCAATGACTTTTTTCCATGGTCTGTTGTTGACGGTGATCAGCTAAATACTTATGGCAGCAACGACTGTGATTATCCGGGCGAAACCGACCCCATGGCATTTATGGCTTTCAATCCTGCGGATGCAGGATTGACACTCGCATCTGCCCACGGTGGGGAACGCGTTGGCATGGCAATATGTCCGGCTGATGGCACTCAGTCCGATGACTGGCTGATTTCTGAACACCTGCAACTGGGGACAAGCTCTTCATTGTCAATTTGGGTATTAAGTCCTAAACCAGGAACATGGGGAAATAATTCATACGAAGTGCTCATATCAACCTCAGGCAATGCCCCCGCTGACTTTTCTGTAATTTCCGGAGCATCTCCTGTTGAAGCCCCTGATACATGGACACAACATACGTATGATTTGTCTGATTATGATGATGAAAGCATTTACCTCGCCATACACGAGGTTTCCACGGATATGTTTATGTTTTGGATTGATGATATGGTAATCTCAACTGATGGAGGTGCTACAAGTTTGTCCGCTGATTTTTTTGCTGACAATACATCCATCGCTGTTGGTGAAACGGTAAATTTTACTGATAATTCTACCGGCACTCCCACGTCATGGTCATGGTCATTTGGCGACGGCGGGACAGCATCAACAGAAAACCCTGCTCATACTTACAACACCGAAGGCGTTTATACCGTTGAGATGACTGTTTCAGACGGAACATCATCAGATACAGAAACAAAAACAGATTACATAACCGTCACCAGCGAACCACTTGGTGGATGGATAGAACAAGCATCCGGATTTACAACAGCCTCACGCGGCATTTTTTATATCTCCATTGTTGATGCCAATACAGCATGGGCTATAGGCTATGATGGAACTGGTGGTGGAGCAAATGTTCAGGAATTCACAAAAACATCCAATGGTGGAGATACATGGACACCCGGAACTATTGATCTGGGTGATACAGATTTGGGTATTGCCATGATTACAGCCATCAGCGAAACAACAGCATGGATTGTAGCCTATCCTACAGGGGCAGGACAAACCGGTGGTATATGGAAAACAACTGACGGAGGCTCCAATTGGACACGCCAAAATTCTGCATCATACAGTGATGCAAGTTCATTTTCCAATGTCGTATATTTTTGGGATGAAAACAATGGTTTTTGCCAGGGAGACCCCATAAACGGGGATTTTGAATTATACACAACCACCGATGGCGGATCCAACTGGACTTTAGTTCCCGGGGCCAATATTCCCGACCCGCTTTCCGGGGAATACGGATACACAAGCCAGATAGAAGTGGTTGGTGATGATGTGTGGTTTACCACCAACAACGGCCGAATTTATCACTCATCTGACAAAGGGTACAACTGGGAAGTATTTGATTCTCCTATAAATGATTTTGGTAGCGAAACAGAATCAGGTAACATCTCGTTTAAAAACAGTTCTACCGGTATTCTTGTTGATAACAATGCAAATGTGTATAAAACAACCAACAGCGGTGCCAACTGGACGCAATTAACCACTATCGGTACTGTATTTCCCCTGGGGCTTTGCTGGGTTGAAGGAACCGATATTGTATTTACCACCGGTGCTGCTGAGGGTAACTCAGGTTCTTCATACAGCGAAGACGGAGGCACAACGTGGTCAACCATTGATAGCCAACAACATCTGTATGTTGATTTTCTGGATGAAAACACAGGTTATTCTGGCTGGTTTAACACAGATGCCACTACAGGTGGTATGTGGAAATGGGAACCTACTGTCACCAGTGTTCCCCAGGTAAAGGATAAAGAAAACTCATTCACTGTGTATCCCAACCCCACAGAAGGAACAGTCCGGTTAACAGGCATAAAGGAAAAAACGTCTGTAAAACTTTACAACATCACAGGAAGATTACTCACTGAAAAGGAAGTTTATAATGACTGTACACTGGATTTGAGCAATTTTTCAACCGGGATTTACCTAATTGAATTGAACAATCAATCGCACAGGGAAGTAATAAAAGTTGAGAAATTGAAATAAAGACGCAAAATCAATGGCATTACAATAAAACGGGCATGTGATTAAATCCATGCCCATTTTGTTATGATTCTGGAGGGACTATCTTGAGAAATTTTCCATCACACAAGCCAAAACAGTGGGTCCGGAAAAAATAGTACTAGGATTTAATCTTATACCAATATATTGGAATTATCATTAATAAAATGAGTAAGCCATCTTTTTCTCTCATTTCAAATTTTATACGCTGCTCAATACGTGTTCCATTACTAACTTCAACGCCCAAAGCATTGAGGGCATCCTTCACATCTTTACGGTATAAAAAGCCATCATTGTTTTCCACCAGAAATACTTTTGACGGATAACTTTTATGCGTGCCTGCGATATGTTGTATGAGTGTTCTATCCATCAATACGAAGCATTAAAAGTTGTTTTAGCCCGGGAATAGTTTTCTGATTTGTCTCCCAATATTTCACATGCTTTGCCTTTGTACTTCATTTATCAAGGTTTAAAAGCGTTTTTGCAATCTTATCCCGCAGATTGGGTTTTACATTTACTGCATCCGCATATTTTTTCCATTGATTAATTGTGTCATTGATTTCATCAATAATCTCAAATGCTTTTTTACTGCGAATGGATTCTCCAACACGAATTAAATCTGCTCTGCTAATATGCTTCCTTTTTCCGTTGATGCTTAAGGCATGCTGACTAACCCATTCACTATCCGGACGATATGCATAACAAATGTCGTATGCCGGAGCAAGCTCCCACTTGCCTCCCTGTTTTAATAAAAACGAAAAATTCTTGGTATGATCATCACAATTTCTGGCAATCACATTGAAAACCATACGCCTGAACATTTGTTCGGCATCTGCATAGCTTAGTTTTAATTCTCTCATGCACTGAAATAGCTGTTCGTAACTGAAGCTGTGTACCTGATTATAATCAAAATGCTTCATTGCACAAAACGTTTGCACATGATGTTTTACATTATTGACATCCCTGTCAAAACGTTTGGTCATGAAATGTGCCCTGCCATTTTCCTCAAGTAAACGAGAAGGCATCATCTCAATGCCACAAGCTCTCGCCATATTGTAATAAGCCATTTCAACTTTGCCGTATCCATGGCTGCTGCCTAATTGCACATCGCTCACACCATCCAATTTAATCAACCAATGCTCAAACCCCCTGGGAGCCTTTGTCTGTCCCGATTTTACTTCTCCTGTTTTTTCGTTCCAGGCAATTACAGCTTTAGGACGAGCTCCACCGGCAGATGTTCCGATTTTCAGGATTTCCATGACTGCCTGTTTTTCATCCTTGTTTAGATTGGTTGCAAATGACTCACGCCGATTCAATAAATTTTGTGCTGTGTCTATCAAACTGTCTATCTCAATGGAAAAACTGCGTTTGTTTTCCTTTAAAACAGTCGGCTCAAATTCAAGTGCTCCCATACCACGGGAACCAATAAAACAAAGCATTTCTATCGGATTCATACTGTCCTGTGGTCTTCCTTGTTGTGCCAACCAAATATTAATCAACTCGTTACCATATTTGTCGGGTAGTGCATCAGCCAGTAATCCCGGCAAGCCTTTAAATGTATCGTATTCTGATTTTTCATTTTTTTGCAATTCCGGAAATGAAAATCGATTTCGATTATCAGAAATGGGCATTTTAAGTGGTGCTAAATCCCAACCAAATTGCTTAAACTTAGGATCATATTCAAATGTAGCATAGCCTGTTGTGGTATCCCAGGCTACAGCACCTACTAATTTTCCCCATATTTTGACTTCTGCTACTTGCATGCTTTACCAATCTGTTGTCTCATTATTTTTATCCGGTTTTATTTCTCCCCGTGCCCGTTGTCGTTTTTCTTTTTGCAATTTGGCTAATGCCAAAGGACTGAGCGTTTCGTTTATTTCAAATACACGCAATACAGATAGTTGATCCAATACCCGCAACACACGAATGAGCGTTGTAATGGTAACGGGTTCACCTCGCTCCAGCAAACTTAGGGTAGAACGACTAATGCCGGCCTGGGTTGCCAAATCAGCCTGCGTTCTGTTTTGCTCTAAGCGATGGTGTCTAATGAAACTGCCAATGTATTCAAGTAAAGCCTTATCGCTCATAGAAGCGTATTCTGCGTATGATTTATCAGTCATAAACTATCATATTAGCACTTAATGAATGATATATAATGCAAATATAGCGAATTTTATTTAACAATGATTAAAAAATGTAATTATGGGTAATATCGGATTTGACGATCTTCCTGAGAAAATACTGCATGTCAGTTCTGATATAACTATTACGGAATAAAAATGACAAGCAAAAATGAATGCAATTGATATTATAACAAATACTTAGGGATTTTTCTTAGAACAGTAAATTATAAGCCCTTTAATGGTCAAAAGTCATGTTCCAACAGAATGCAAATTGAAAAAAGCTACCATTATAAAACCTTTGTTTTTGTGCAAATTTTGTGCAAACGAGGGCAGAGCTCAAGCTTGCTTGTGCTATGCCGAGTGCAGCCAAAATTATGAAAATTTTGTGCAAACGAGGGCAGAGCTCAAGCTTGCTTGTGCTATGCCGAGTGCAGCCAAAATTATGAAAATTTTGTGCAAACGAGGGCAGAGGCAAAGCTTGCTTTGACTATGCCGAGTGCAGCCAAAATTGTGAAAATAAAAAATGCAGGAACTTTTAAAAAGCCCTGCATCCTTTGGTATTACTTTGTGATCCCGGAGGGGCTCGAACCCTCGACCCGCTGATTAAGAGTCAG
>JAYENB010000004.1:0-6434 GCA_034721855.1 Bacteroidota bacterium | reverse complement strand
TTTCTACGTTACGCTCGCATTGACAACCAGTCATTTACGCCAGTAAACTCCTGGTTGCCAATACTTCGCAAGCCTTGAACTCGAACATTATGAATCAGACACTGACTTTATTGACAGACTCTAATTAATTAGAACATGGATGAAACAGATTAGACGGATTACACGGTTACTTGATGTAAAAAAATTTATGATTGTCGAATTTTTAAATGTTAAACGGATTAGTTATACTTATTGTTAAACTAAATTTTAACAGGAAATACAGAAAATTACTATATCCAAATTTATTTTCATTCTATCTCAATTCTGTCAGTAAAAAATTGATGAGTTGTTGTACTGATCAGGAATTGCAAAAGACAGACATCAGAACATGGGTTGGAAAGTGGATGTGCTTTTCTCAAAATCAAGGTGATAGCCCAGGGTTATTTCATGCGAGCCCCCGGATACACTCATCAAGCTGCTTGTAATGATGTCATAGGAGTAAAGAACCACAAAATTCTGGTATTGATAACCTACATTAAGTACAATAGCATCCCCGTGGCTGTATGATAATCCGGCTAAAATAGAATTATTGTATTCCCACAAGCCTGTCATGTAAACATAAGCAGGGGTACCGGAAGTTAGTTGTGTTGTTAAATCAGCATAAATTTTAGAATCTCTGCCGGCGTTAAAATGGCCCCCGCCAGTGATAAAATAATGCCTTTGGGCAGCAATACTTCCCTCAATATCATCAAAAAGCCGGTATTTTGCTTCAAACAATTGCATGGCAGAAATGCCGCCGTAAAAAACATTGTTGCTGATCATAATCCCTGCATTTGCATCCGGTTTCCAGCTTTTTCCGGAAAGATTTTCCATAACAAGTTCATCATCGTCATGGTAGAGGTCTATTTTTGACCCATCCAATTGAGTCTGCATAAATGACCAGCCAATGCCAAAATTCATAAACCATTCATCTGTAATTTTCAATTGATAAGCGTATGATAAAGTCAGATTGAGGTTTTTGGTAGCACCGAGGACATCATTGCTCACTGTAAGTCCGGCTGCCATATCTTCCATAAATCCATAGGTGCCGGACAAACTTGAGGTTGTTGGAGACCCCTCAAATCCTGTCCATTGGCTCCGGTGGTTTAAGAGAATATCTGGTTTATGCGGATCCATAGCATAAGCTGGGTTGTAATAAAAATGTGAGAATATGGCATGCCTGAATTGTGGCAACTGTTGTGCCTGCCCAAATTGATAACACGAAAGTGATATTATGATAATGATAAAAAACTTTCTCATACTTAACGGATAATAGTTATATGTCCCTTAATCAACTCTTTGCCTTTGCCCAGGTCAATGATATAAAAGTAGGTGCCATCAGGCAGTTCCTTACCATTGTATTTTCCATCCCAGTCATTTTGATAGGCTTCGGTATGATATATTTCTCTGCCATCCCTGTTGTAAATCCAGACTTCTGAATACGGGAATTCTGTAATGTTTTCAACCACCCAGGTATCATTTTTACCATCACCGTTGGGGGTAATGGTATTGTGTACAATGATACAATATTCCGCTTCTTCGAGTTCGATGTGTACAATTTTAGTACAATCATAGAAATCAGTTATGGTAAGGTAATATGTACCATCTCTTACCCCGGTAATTTCTGAGTCATACGATCCTGTTGACCATGCATAAGAATAAGGAGAAGTGCCACCACTGACATCGGTCAATATTTCACCATCAGGCACGGCTGAACAAGATGGGGCGATGAGTTCAATTCCGGGATCAATACTGTCGGGTTGCTCAATAATTAATTCCACGGTATCCGAACAATAATACACATCGTGAGCATACACGTAATATGTTCCTGCCGGTATTTGACTTATCGTGTCATCATCGTTTATCATAATGTCACCTTCATCATACCAGAAAAATGACAAGGGAGGAAATCCGTCAGGGAGTTCAGCAAAAGCAACAGCAGTAGAATCACCATAACATTTAATTTCATTAATAATGGCTGCCTGCGCATCAATATTCCCAACTCTGTCAACTTCAATACTGGTTGTATCCTGGCAACCATGTGCATCTGTCAAAGTTAACACCACCGTTCCAAAAGGCAGATCTACAGGGTCTGTACCGGTTTCACCATTGCTCCATTCAAAAGTATATGGTTCAGTTCCGCCATCGCCCTCTACATGCCCTGAGCCGGCTGAAAGACCGCATTCAACAGGGGTGGTGCTAATGTTTTCAAATTCAAGTGGGGCGGGTTGGCTCAGCGTAATGTAATTCTGTACCTGGCAATCGTTGGCATCTGTAATGGTTACTCCGTATTCTTCGTTGGCAATAAGGTTATAAGCCAAGCTATCATCAAAATCAATGCCATTTGTCCAGGTATATTCATAAGGTTCTGTTCCACCGGAGACATCCGCAATGACAGATCCATCTTCGTATCCATAACAAGTAACGTTGTTGATTTCTGTAAATTGCACAGCAAGGTTATCAGGTTCCGTTACTTCAATGTTTTCAACAAAAAGGCATCCATGCGAATCGGTGATGCTTACCTCGTAATTTCCTGCGTTCAGGTGATGAACGGAATCAACGTTATACCATTCCGGATGTCCTTCCCATTCAATTGTATATCCGGGTGTTCCTCCCTGGGGCGTGATGGATATCCATCCGTCATATAAGCCCTGACAAGAGGTACTTTGCGTGCTAACGATAATATCCAGCGTATCAGGTTCGGTTATGTAAGTTGATATGGTATCCACACACCCATGTGAATCGGTTACGGATATGAAATAATAACCGGGAGGTAGGTTGCTGAGGGTGTCAGTGTCAATTCCCAGGTCATGAAACCACCTGTAAGAATAAGGAGGTGTTCCGCCTTCGGGATATATGCCGATTTGTCCGTTGGCATCACCATGGCAGGTTATATCGGTGTCAGCAATATCAGCTACAAGAGAGTCTGGTTGCACCACTTCAATATCTTCTTCCAGAACACATCCATTGGCATCCGTTATGGAAACCGTATAAATGCCACCATGTACATTCTCTACTTCATACCCACTCAATGTGGAATCTTCCCATTCGATGGAATATGGAGGTGTGCCGTCATATGGAGAAATAGAAATGGTTCCGTTTTCATCGCTGTGACAATCAACTGCTGTGGTGGATATATCTGCAGCGAGTGCTGTGGGCGGTTCATCAATAAAAATAGAATCAACCACAGAACAACCTACCCAGTCAGAGATGGTGACATAATGCATACCTGCAGGTAAATTTGTTGCCGTATCTTCATCCAGTCCATCGTTGTCAGATCCAAATGACCAATCGTAAAAATAGGGTGGCGTTCCGCCGGAAGTTGTAGCCATTATTGTGCCTGTATGCATCCCGTGGCATAACACATCTTCAGCTTCAAGGCTGTGAATAATTGGAGGATTGATATCAACGGTATAATCATCTTCTGTTGTGCATCCATAATCATTTGTTGCTGTAACAGAATAATAGCCGGGTTCAGCATTTAAGGAATCAAGGCTATGCATAATACCTGTGTGTGTGTCGCCCGTACTCCAGTAATATGTCAGGGGGGCAAGGTCATCTGTGGCCTGGGCAAAAATATAACCCAGGCTGTCGCCATAGCAGAATGTCCCCTGCTCAATATACATGTTCAAGTTCAATTCGGATTTATCAAACGGAACAATCCAGATGCTATCATGAATGACTGTATCTTGCTGAAGGTTTGGAATTTCCCATGTCTCGTTGAACCAGTCGATTTCTGTGTTTCCGATTGGGATGATCCATTCAAATAAGGGGCCAATTTCCCATGGGCCTATGTCTTTTGCTGCGTTTTTTTCTGTTTCTGAGATGTCCACTCCGGGGGATTGTATGGATGGAGCCGAAGCATATATTTTAGTGTTGTTTTCTGCGGCAATGGGAGGCAGTTCAAATCCCGGCAGGGTATCCGGTTCGATGGCTTTTTTAAATGGTAATTCAATGGTGATTGTTACAGCCAGTGCTTCAATGGTAATTTCAAAGTTAATGCTATCCCATGTGTGATTGGTAATAGTAGGGGTAATATCATAGGTCACATCAACTAACATTGAATCATTGTAAGGATCGGTACCGTGACAAGGGTAAGTGATTGTTAAATCATGGCCAACCGGAACAGAAATACTGTCATTGGTTCCATCTTCAAATAAAGCGCCGCCATTGTCCGGGTCCGTAATTTCATAAGGCATCTCAACAGGGAAAGCCATGTTGGCCCAGATTGTGGGACAAAATGAAATATCCTGATGCATGTAACTATACACATCAAAATAAGCTTGTAATAAACTGTAATCAATTACAGCCGAGATAGTGCCCATAGAGGTTGGGTAATCAAGTGTGATAGTGTCGTTCAAAAACTCAATGGCTTCCTGTATTTGTGGCCCTTCAGGTGGTGGGATCATACCTGCCATGGCATAAATGAATTGCAATATATCCAATTGAACATTCATATAAAGGCTGTCACCCGATGCAATCAGGCATTGGGTTCCAGGTTCAATATAATCTTCAGTTTCTACATAGGGTAATGTGACTTCAGCCGTCAATCCAATATCAAAGAAATCATCAATAAAAATGGTATCACTGTATTCATGGCACATAGTAAGTTCTCCATTTTCCATGCATGGATATATTGCATAATTGGGGTCTGTGTTTCCATTCAGATGAAATAACGTATCGTGATGATAGGGAACGATAACGCTAGCCGGAATAAGATGCGTTGTATCACATCCAAACACACAAACAATGAAATCCATGTAAGGGTCAATCATGTATTCAAGATCAAGGGTGGTAACACCTACAGGGGGGAAATGGGTTTCAAGTGCCCAGCCGGGTTCTACATCGTACCATGTATGTATGGTTGCAGGACCGCCATAATCAAAACTGTCATCAATGGGGAAATCCAGCGTGATTTTCACGGGGTAATCCAGATCAAATGAACCGGTTTCAAATCCTGTGGCAGTGTAAGATGATGCCAGAATAGCTTCAATGCCGGTTACAAACCCAACTCCAAATTGCTGGCCAAAAATATCTGTAATTTCAGTAAATCCCCATTCTTCATCTATATTAACATCAAAAAAAGTGTAATCAATGTTTATATCATAAGATGAATCAGGCCCCCACATGTTTTGATCATAGGCCCAATAATGAATATAATGTTCCAATGTGTTCTGTGCTGTTAACGAAAGAGACAGAACAGAAAAAAACACAACAAACAATAATCTTGCTACTATCTTTTGCATAATTAATTGGGCTTAACGGTTTTCAGGCTTGACATAACTGGCTTATATACCAGGTCTTTGACAATTGCAGGATAATTCACATTGACCCATATTGTTTTGTCGTGCCCGGTAAAGAAAAAAATACGTTCATACGCTTCATTATTCACTGTATAATCAGTTATGTAAATTTTTGCACTGTTACCATTGTTAAGCGTCAACACAGAGTCTTTTTTCAAATGAAAACCCTGGGTTTCAAAATATGTTTGATTCAGTGATTCTGTGGCATCGGACATGCTGGCATTTTGAATTTCCAGAATTTGTATACTGGTGGATGAGCCGGGATGAAAAAAACCACCAATAGAATCATTGTATTCAAAATATTCAGGTGGTGCCATCACAATATCTTTTCCTGGTATTTCTACCATATCCTCTTCAGAATATTCTAGCAAAGCGTTTTGCTTATCCCTTAAATCTTCCAGATCTTTTAACCCATCATTTTGTGCAACAAGTGACAAACTTATCACAAATAATATACTCAACAAACAGAATACACTTTTCATCATAAACATATTTTAGATTTTATTATGTAAAAATACTAAAAAAACAAACAAATGCAAAATAAAATGTATTATGGCAAAATAAAGTAACTACTCAGTGCTAAAATTAAAAAACAGACGCACACAATTTTCACCGCTGAGACGCAGAGACGCTGAGAAATGACGATAGCGAGAAGGCACGATAGGGCGATGGGACGATGTAACGACAGCATGAATTCACGATGGGGCGAGTTGGCGAGTTGGCGATGGGGTGATGACATGATAAGGAGAAATATTCAGAACTCAGGAAAAAATAAAGCTATATCCCTTGAAATCTCATGCAATCATGCAATCGTGCTTTCATGCTATCGTATCTTTGCGACTTTGCGGTGAGGAGCTACTTTTGCTGATACTCTCATATAACTCTTTTTAAATTTGCTGTTATTTTGTTTTGGAATCCTTATTTATACAGGGAAGGTATTGAATCAAATCCAAAGTTCAGAACCTGTCCGGCGAAGTGAAACGGAGACGGAAAACAAAGATCAAACGTAACTGTTCACATTTTAAAATTAAATAACTGTTAATTGACCTAATTTCTAATTGCTCTAATTAATCTAAAAAATGACCAATAAAACTAATTATTAGAATGATTGCA
>JAYENB010000003.1:0-6465 GCA_034721855.1 Bacteroidota bacterium | reverse complement strand
GATGAAGCCTATGTGGAAATCAGCAACGATTTGTCCACGTGGCATGACCTTCCCCATCCGGAATACCCGCAGGATGATCAATGGACACAGGTGATATTCGATATATCAGACTATGCCGATGGTGAAACTATACACATTAGATGGACATCAATTTCCGACGGAGCGCAAACCTATTCAGGCTGGAACATTGATGATGTTACCGTTACAGGCATTGTAGCTGGTGGATCGTGCACTAGCACTGATGTACAATATACCACAGTAAAGGAACTTCCTGTGGTTAATGCCGGCACCGATATAGATATCTGCGAAGGCGAAGAAGCAGTGCTTAACGGAAACGTTTCGGGAGATGTTAATACAGGTTCATGGGAAACAGATGGATCAGGTGATTTCACCAATCCCACAGACCTGAATACCTCATATATTCTATCTCAACAGGATATTGATAATGGAACGGTAACACTCACTTTGACATCAGATAACCCGCCAGGCCCATGTGGCACTACCAGCGATCAGGTATCAATCAATATTATACCTCTGGATGATCCGTATTTTACTTATGAATCCGGAACGTTCTGCGCAACAGGTCCAAACGTTTCGCCTACTGAAATTACCACGCCCGGCGGTACTTTTTCTGCTGACCCTGCCGGATTGGATATCAACAGCTCATCAGGCGAAATTGACCTTGGGGCAAGCACACCGGAAGTAACATATACCATAACATACACCACTAATGGAACTTGCCCGTCCAGCAGTACGTTTGAGCTGACAGTGGCCAATGGTTTTGATGCTGAATTTTATTACAATGATTATCCTTATTGCCAGACAGATGACAATCCGCTTCCCCAACACAACACCGGATCAAATGGCACTTACACAGCATCACCGGCAGGACTGGCTTTTGTCAATCAAAATACCGGGGAAATCGATCTTCAAAATTCCGATCCCGGCACATATTCCATTACCAATACCATAGCGGCTTCAGGTGGTTGTGGAGAAGCCACACACACTGAAAATGGCATTACTATTTACGAAGCACCTATTGTAAATTGCAGCGATAACCTGGAAACATGTTTTGGTGAATCTGTAACTCTCAACGGCACATCCGGCGGTGCAACAACAAGTGTAAACTGGTCAACTACTGGTACAGGGACACTTGAAAATGCAAACCTGCTGAATGCAATTTACACACCATCTGAAGGTGACATTGACAATTCCCCCATAAAATTCTACCTTACCAGCAATGATCCGTCAGGACCTTGTGAACCTTCGACTGACAGCTTATGGCTAAACGTATATCCTTTGCCTGAATTGACAGTATCAACCGACAGCAGTTATTGCAATCAGCCAAACGGACAAATTCAACTTGTGGTTACCGGAAACAATCCGTTTGTTTTTGATTGGAGTCATTCATCTGAAGATCAGGCTACAGCAGACAGTTTAACCCCCGGGCAATACAGTTATACAGTGACCGATGTCAACGGCTGTAGTGTGGATTCGTCTGCAACTGTTTTCAATGTGGATCCGGGAAGCTTATTTGTTACAGGCATTAACCCTTTGTGCTACAATGATTCCACAGGGATATTGATCACAGAAATTGAAGGAGCCATATCCCCGTTTACATACATTTATTCCACCGGCGATACCATCACAAGCGATGAAAACATCGACAGCCTGCAGAATTTACCGGCAGGCACTTATTTAGTTACCATCGTTGACGGCAATAATTGCACAATGTATTCTGACAGTATCATCCTGGAATATCCACCGCCACTTACAATCATTGATACATCCTACAATGAAAATGGGCAAGGCTACATTGAAATTGAAGTAAACGGTGGCACAGAACCTTATGTTTACTTATGGAACACAAATGATACAACAACTGCCTTGTTTAACCTTGACGCCGGGGAATTTATTGTTACCATCACGGATGACCACAATTGCATGCTAACAGAATCATACAACATAAGTTTCAGTGAATTATTAATACCGAATGTTATCACGCCAAACGGCGATGGACGCAACGACACCTGGAAAATTCAGGGCATTGCAGCTTATGAAAATGTGGAAATCAGCATTTTTACCCGCTGGGGCGATGATGTGTTTTATTTCAATGGCACCGGAGATGCTTATGTTGATCCTTCGAGACAATGGGATGGCACTTACAATGATAAAGACCTGCCCATGGGCTCGTATGTGTATGTAATAATTTTAAACAATAATTTGGAATATAAAGGAACAATTACTATTATTCGATAATCAAATAAAAACTATCTGACATGAAAAAACTAAGTTTAATTTTCATTTTCACAGCGTTTGCAGGCTATGTGTTTTCACAACAATTGCCGCTGTACAGCCAGTATATGTTCACCCGGATGCTGCTAAACCCTGCAGTAACGGGGAGCACTGAAGGCATCCCCATTTCCCTGATTGCTAGGCAGCAATGGGTAGGTATAGAGAGAGCGCCATCCACGCAGGTATTGAGTGCTCATACTTTGCTAAACAACGGCACTATGGGTGTTGGTGGCATGATTTTTTCCGACCGTTTTGGAACAGAAAACAGGATAGGTTTCCAGGGAAACTATTCCTATATTTTACCTGTTTTTGAGGATTCTAAACTCAGTTTTGGATTATCTTTTCAACTGTTCCAGTACCAGTTGGATTACACAGATATGATTGCTGTTGATGAGAATGATCCTGCTATCAATGAATATAGTACAGAAACAAGCTGGCTGCCTGAATCTGATTTTGGCTTGTACCTGTACAATGAAAAATATTTTGCAGGCTTATCAGCTAACCAAATGATTGAACTGCCGGTGAAAATCGGAGGTGAAGAGGTGGAGTTAAATCGCCTGGCACGACACTACCATCTCATGGGCGGATACAAATTTGACCTTGAAAATGATTTTGAAATTGAACCTTCAGCCCTTGTTAAAGGTACATTTCAAACGCCTTTTCAGTTTGATATTAATGTCAGGGGCATTTACATGAAAGACTACTGGCTGGGTTTTTCATATCGTACAGACGGCAATGTAGTGACTATGCTTGGTATGCGGTTTCAGGAATTTGATTTCGGTCTGGCAGTGGATTTTGCCACCTCTGACATCCGCTCGCATCAAAATGGCTCATTTGAATTGTTTTTGAGATACACACTGCAAAAAACAGAAGGCAGTTACAAACGCCTGAACTAGTTTTTATGCTAAAAAGCTTGTATCCGGTTTACGTGATCATTAGGGCGTGAAATTTGCCTCAACGCCCGCCTGTCTTCCCTCAGTCAGGGCAGGGCAGGGGTAATTCAGGTCTTTTGATGGCTAAGGTGTTTGCCGTTTTATTGTCAGTTAGAAAAAATTATACAAAACATTCCACCCGCTTTTACAATTCCTGTTTTAATGCTACATTTGTAGTTTTATCAGCATCATGAACACTGAACTCTACATTGCTCGCAGGCTGCTTAAAGGCAAAAAGAACAAGCAAAATTACAGCCGCCCTATTGTCAATATTGCCGTGGCCGGAATTGCGCTTGGCTTGATCGTTATGATCATTGCCGTGTCCGTATTGACAGGGTTCAAACAGGAAATCAGCGACAAAGTAAGTGGCTTTGGTTCTCATATCCAGGTAACCAATTATGACAGCAGCAGCTCTTATGAAACCAAACCAATAACAGAAAATCAGGATTGGCAGGATGAGGTTAGAGAACTGGATCATGTTACTCACATTCAGCGATATATTACAAAAGCGGGTATCATTAAAACCGAAGCATACCTTGAAGGCGTGATGCTGAAAGGGGTGGATACTGATTTTGACTGGTCGTTTTTTGAAAAATACCTTATTGAAGGCAGTATTCCTGAAATTACCGACAGCACCACATCAAATGATGTGCTTATATCTGAAAACCTTGCCAGGCGGCTGAAACTCAACACGGGGGATGACATTCGTATGTATTTCATCCAGGAGCCGCCACGCATGCGTAAATTTGAGATATCAGGCATATATAATACACAACTGGAAGAGCTTGACAAAGTCTTCATTTTTGTTGACATCAAACACCTGCGCAAACTCAACAACTGGGATGAAAATCAAATCAGTGGGTTTGAAATTTTGATTGATGATTTTGATTATCTTTTTGAAACCGATATGGCAGTAACACGTATTGTCGGGAACAATTATTCGCCTGACCTGGAGAGCCTGCGTGTGAGAAACATCACTGCACAGTACCCACAGATATTTGACTGGCTGAATTTACAAGATACCAACATGTGGGTAATCCTGATACTGATGGTGGTGGTAGCCGGGTTTAACATGGTTAGTGGCTTGCTTATCATCATCCTTGAGCGCACAAATATGATTGGCATTTTGAAAAGCATGGGAACGACCAATTTCAGCATCCGTAAAGTGTTTCTGTATCATGCCGTATTCTTGATATCGAGAGGGCTGCTGTGGGGCAATTTATTCGGAATCGGCCTTTGCCTGTTACAACAACAATTCGGGATTATTAAACTTGACCCGGGATCGTATTACGTTTCCATGGTACCCATTAACCTGAACATTGTGCACATCCTCATTTTAGACGCAGGGACTATGCTGGTTACTATACTGATGCTGATTTTGCCTTCGATGCTGGTAACCCGTATCAGCCCGTCAGAGGCCATAAAATTTGAATGATTATGCCCCGACTTATCGCCATAGCTACGGTTCCGGTAATTCTTATCCTGTTTTATGTTTACTACCGTGATAAATACAAAAAAGGCCCTATATGGATGCTTTTGCTCAGTTTGGCAGGTGGTGCTGCCATTGTGCCTGTTGTTATGTGGTGGGAGCAGGCCATGTCAGGTTTAGCAGCATATTACTACAGTTTCCAGTGGCAGCATGCTTTCATTGTTTCTTTTTTGGTGGCAGGATTGTGTGAAGAATCCATGAAACTGCTCGCTTTCATGTTGCTTATCTGGCGACGGTCATATTTCATGAAAAAATTTGATGCTATTCTGTATGCGGTGTACATTTCACTGGGGTTTGCCCTCGTGGAAAACATCATGTATGTTATCGCCGGGGGCACCCAGACAGGATTTACACGCGCTCTTACAGCTGTCCCGGCACATGCCATTTTTGGTATTGCCATGGGATTTTACCTGGGCAGGGCCAAATTTTCAAGCCGCAAGCGTTTTTTTAAAATTTTCTATGCCTTGTTTGTGCCCCTCGTGCTTCATGGCACATACAATTACATCATCATGGCAGACATGCCTTACCTGCTGTTTACATTTGTTTTGTATGTTATCTTGTTGTACCTGCTGGGATTTAAAAAATTAAAAACCATAAACAATGCCTCTGTGTTCAGGCCGGTTAGAAAAAAATTTAGGGACTATTAATTTTTATTCCTTTGTACTTACGTGTTATCATTACTTTTCTAATTTTGTGCTTTTCAATTTTATGAAAATTTTCATAAAAGCCATATTGATATTGCTGGGAAGTATTTCCCTGTTCCTCGGGGTACTGGGCATTTTTGTTCCCGGATTGCCAACCACGCCGTTTTTGTTGCTCAGCGCCGGCCTGTACATCCACAGTTCTCCAAAATTGTACAACATGGTCATTACCAACAAACTACTTGGGCCATACATCATAAATTACCAGCGCAACAAATGCATGACACTCAAGCTGAAAATATATTCAATCAGCCTCATGTGGATTATGATCACCCTGTCCTGTGTTCTTTTTCTCAAAAGCACTTTACCCATGTTTTTTGTCTTAGCCCTGGGTATTGTTGGAACCTTGGTGATGGGTTTTATCATTAATACTTGCCGGCATAATCCAAAATATACCCGACAATCCCGTATGTCTGCTTCAAAAAAGTGACATGATATATTATTTCAGTATGTTTTTTCTCATTTTTTAGTAGGGCGCCCGGGCGGTGTACGGCTACTATCTCTTTTTTTGCAGCAGGCACTCACACTTGCAGACATGAGCTCTGCCTGTCGCTATGCTGCTGCGGTTCGTGCTTCTGTTGCAAAAAAAAGAGGATATCCGCCTCCCACCTGGCGCATGACAATAAGTTATTGCATCAAGTCAACGCTAAATAAGATTGCCAGTAACTAATCAGTATCAGCAAAAGTAGCTCCTCACCGCAAAGACACGATAGCACGAAAGCACGAAAGCATGATAGCACGATGTCATACTTTCATGCTGTCGTTACATCGCCCCATCGCCCTATCGTGCCTTCTCGCTATCGTCATTTCTTAGCGTCTCTCCGTCTTTGCGGTGAAAATTGTATGCGTCTGATTAGTTAAGTTTTTTTATTTTTAGCACTGAGTAGTTACGATTGCCAAATATATTTATATTTTAAAGAATTTTTTTCATATCTTTGTGCAAACAAATTCAATTGTTTAACCTAACAAACCAAATTACCATGAAAAAACTCAGCCTTTTATTCACATCATCATTGATTGCCTGCATGCTTTTTGCGCAGGATTACAA
>JAYENB010000002.1:0-6467 GCA_034721855.1 Bacteroidota bacterium | reverse complement strand
GGAAAAACATAAAAAAACCGGCCATTGTACAATGCACCGGTATATTACCTTTTAGAGTTTTTGTAACCAATCAGTTAAAATAGTAAATAACGGTTAACGTCAGTTAATAACGGTTAAAAACGGTTGCGAATAAATCTTGTTTTTAATAGTTATGATAAAACACCACCTATTCGTAAGGAGTATCCTTTCACATAGTACCCGATATTAACTATTTTTAACTGATTAGATACGAGCTTTTAAAGTCATTACAGACTTTCAACCCTTTTTAGTAAGGCATCGACAGCTTTGTCTGATGGATTTTCCATGGGAAAGAATGTTTCCAGTCCTTCAAAATTATCTAAACCCGGAAATAAAACATCCTTTACGTTAAAACTGTCATTTTCATACAAAAAAAAGTAGGTAGAGGTTTCATTCATGCGCTTTTGGATTTTGGTTCAACATAATAATCATTTTACAATACAGTAACGTTGAATTTATTAAGCTTATTTTATGAAAACACAAAAAGTTTGAAAAAACCCCATCAAATCCGCCGATAGCAATGTAGAATAGCAAATGTAAAATGATCAGTCTTAATCCCTTTAACCGGCATCAAATAACATCAAAAACAATTTATACGCATCCTGATAAATACCGGGGCTTGTGGACTCCCGGTTGCCGGCAACATTTAAAATTTCTGCTTCCTGTTCCATCAACCAATGCCATATTTGTTTTGGCTCAGTAAGTTCATCAACATCCAGCACAACAAATTTTTTCTGCATTTTGATGCACATATCTTTGGTAAACATTGTACCACTCCCCCATTTTCTGTTTTTGATAACAATCACTGTCATGTCTGAATCCTGTATGTTCATCCTGGTCCGTTGCTGATAAATGCTTGAAGAGGTTTCCGTAAGCTTGTATTTTTCCTGAATGATGCCATCTTCAGCGAGGCGGCCTTTTGGGCACCATCCTCCATGAGTAATTCCAAGTTTTATAGCTACATCCAAAGCTGCCCGGTCCACACCTGTTTGTCCACCTGATATTATTTTAGAAAGCATTGTATCATTTTTCTGTCATTCGTTCGTTATTTTTACATCAGATATTGTAAAGCCAATCACCTGGCAGCAGCAAAAATACAATATGATGCTATAATATGAAAATTATGTAACGTCTCAATAACAACCTAAGAAAAACATTTTGCTTTTATTTCAACATTCGTTTTTCAAATGTTCTATGAGCCCGGTCTAAAAAGTCATTTTATCCCACAAAGACGCTAAGACACAAAGAAATCACAAAGTTAAATTTATTGAATACCAGTACTTTGTAAAACTTGGTGTCTTTGTGGCTTGGTTGGAAATTTTATGTAAATTTTGTTATTTTTACTTTTTAGACTGAGCTCTTCTATTGTTCAAATAATACAATCAACTATTAAGAACTCACTAAATTATTAAGGATATTTCCTGTCAAAATATTACATTTGAATGATGAAAATGAACGTATAAATGTCAGACATGCCCGTGAAAAACGTATTGACATATTTGCTTATCACTCTCCTGACCTGTGTTTCCTTTGTTTCGAGGGCTCAGTTTTACAATGGTCATCAAATGAGTTTTGGAAAAAACAGGGTACAGTATGAGGCATTTGACTGGTTTTTCATGCGCTATGAAAAATTTGACACGTATTTCTATACCGGGGGAAAAGAGCTGGCTGAAACAGTAGCCGAAATGGCATACCAGGAAATTGAAAACATGAGTAGCCGGTTGGATTATAAGTTAAACCAGCGGCTGATATTCGTTGCGTATCATAACCTTTCTGATTTCAGGCAAAGCAATATCGGATTGCAAACGCTGAGCAATGAATACAACATAGGAGGTGCCACCACCATTGTTGACAACATCGTCTTTTTATACGTAGAAGGCGATCAACAAAAATTACAGGAGCAACTCCGTTCTTCAATTACTGAAGTCATGGTCAATCAGATACTATTTGGTTCTGATTGGAAAAACAAAGCAGCCAACAATACGCTCATGAGTTTTCCGGACTGGTATTACAAAGGACTCATATCCTATTTATCCAAACCCTGGGATGAAAAAACGGAAAATTACATTAAAGACGGCATCATGAATAAACGCTATGAAAAAATCAATCACCTTTCCGGTGAAGAAGCCATCTACGCGGGACATTCAATATGGTATTACATAGCCAGTACATATGGGGAAGAGGTTATTCCTACTATTCTGTATCTGACGCGTGTATCCAAAAACATAGAAAGTGGATTTCTTTATGTGCTGGGAACAAACCTTAAATCCCTCTCCTACAGTTGGAATATGTATTTTTATGATCTTTTCAAAAAACAAGTAGCATCATCCAACACCCCGGGGGGAAATCAACAGTTAAAACGTTCAAGGAAAGACCGCAAATACCAGGAAGCCGCCATCAGTCCCGACGGAAATAAATTGGCTTATGCCAGCAACATCATGGGAAAGATGAAAATCTTCATAAAAGATATTCCTGACGGTAAAAAAAACAAAATATACCGCCAAGGGCACAAACTTGATCAAATCACAGACTATACATATCCGCTGATCAAATGGCATCCCACCGGGAAATTACTGGGATTTATCATTGAAAAAAAAGGTAAAATATATTACCTTGCGTATAACCTCAACACAAAAGAGATTAAGGAAACCGAACTCAGGGGGTTTGATAAAGTAAATGAATTTGATTTTTCAGACAATGGGATGAAAATTGTTTTCAGCGGATTCAACAATGGCCGCAGCGACGTATTTATTTATAACCTTACAGCCAACACTTATCAAAACATAACCTACGACCAGGCTGATGACTTTCACCCTGTTTTTATCAATGATTCCAAACAAATCCTGTTTCTATCCAACCGAAGCGTGGATTCACTTGGAGACACCAAAGCACATGAAATCCCCATTCAGCAAAACCGTGATATTTTTCTTTACGATACTGAAAAAACAGGCAATCAACTTACGCAACTCACAAAAACGCCTTTGATTGATGAGAAAGAAGCGTACATTACTGAGGATAATTACTACATTTATTTAAGCAATAAAACAGGGGTGTACAATCGCTATGCTGCTAAATATGATTCTGTTATAAGTTACATTGATACCGTAACACATTACCGCTATTTTATGCGCTCCCACCCCATGACAAATTATAAAATGAATATCCTGGAACATGAGTTATCTGAGGAAAGCGACATGTTATCAGAAATTTACTATCAAAAGAAATCATACAATATATTTACAAAAGAAATTAATCCTGAAAAACAAGCTTCCCCGGACAGCACTTATTTTCGGGAGGCCTATGTAGCCGATTTCAAAACAATAGCCCAACAAAAAGCAGAAAAGAAAACAGCGGAACCTGAACAACCAAAAGACAGCCTTATCAACATCAATGCTTACGAGCTTGAACCTGATGTACTGGAAGCAACGAAAAAGGAAGGGGATTTTGATGAGGAAGACAATCTGAAAAAGAAACCAACCAATAAATACCTTGTTAATTTTTACACATCAAGGATCATCAACCAAATTGATTTTGGATTCCTCAATTCCAGTTATCAAAAATTTACAGGGAGCGCTTTCTATTTCAACCCGGAATTTAACATTTTGCTCAACGTTGAAGCCATGGATATGTTTGAAGATTATCGCATTACCGGTGGTTTCAGATTTGCAGGTAATTTTGACAGCAATGAATACCTGTTCAGTTTCGAAGACCTGAGCTCACGATTGAACAAACAGTACATTTTTCATCGCCAGACTATGCGCAACCTGAGCAGCAATACAATATACAAAAGTTATTTAAACCAGGGGATGTATGTATTGCGGTATCCTTTCAACCAGGTATCTGCAGTGCAAAGCACACTGACTTTCAGGCAGGACAAACAAGCTTACCTTACTACCGATTTTCAAAATTTACTGCGTGAAAATGAATTCGATTACTGGGGCGGACTAAAACTCGAATACATATTTGACAATACCCGTAATTTGATGATAAACATAAATGAAGGAGGCAGGTTTAAAATCTTTGGCGAGTATTATAAGCAAATTGACAAAAAAGAAACCGACCTTTTTGTGGTGGGATGTGACTTCCGGCATTATCTGCCTATTCATCGTAATTTAATACTTGCCAGCCGCTTTGCTGCTTCGAGTTCATTCGGATCAGCGCTTTTGGTTTATTACCTTGGAGGGGTAGATAACTGGATCAACATAAGCAATGAAACCCCCATGTTTGACCGGGATACACGCATTGACCATGAAGCTAATTATGTTTACCAAGCGGTAGCAACCAACATGCGTGGGTTCACCCAAAACGTCCGTAACGGAAATAATTTCGCACTTGTAAACACTGAGCTACGCTGGCCCATTGTAAGTTATTTCATCAACAGGCCAATTAATTCAGACTTTTTGAACAGCTTCCAGGTCATTGGGTTTTTCGATGTAGGAACTGCATGGTCGGGTCCAAATCCGCTTGACAGTCAAAATGCATATGAAAATGAATATTATGAAAACGGCCCTGTTACTGTCATCATTGATAAAAACGCATCTCCTCTTGTCGCCGGGTATGGTGTAGGGCTTAGAACACGTCTTCTCGGTTATTTTATCCGCTTAGATTATGCCCGCGGCATTGAAAACAACACACTGCTGCCCCCCATGATATACCTATCACTAAACCTTGATTTTTGATGCATACACCTCAGAACATACTTGACAAAGCCAAAGCACTAAAAAGCTGGTTGATTACACACCGCCGGCATTTGCATAAACACCCGGAACTCAGTTTCCGGGAAGTTGAAACTAAAAAATACATTCGCCATGTACTGCAAAGCCTGGGCTTGTCCATTTCAGACATTACGGAAACAGGCCTTGCCACCACATGTCATGGTGCCAATTCCGGACCATATATAGCCTTGCGGGCAGATATGGATGCATTGCCTGTTCAGGAAAATACCGCATACAGTTATGCCTCTGTTAACCGTAATGTTATGCACGCCTGCGGGCATGATGTACACATGACATGTTTGCTTGGGGCTTTACACATCCTCAATGACTTACGATCTGAATTTTCGGGAAATGTGCTTGGTGTTTTTCAACCGGGAGAAGAGATTTTGCCCGGCGGTGCCATAAAAGTCATTGAAAGCGGCATATTTGATAAATACAAACCCAGGCTGATCATCGGACAGCATGTTATGCCGGGGCAAGCTACCGGAACATTGGGTTTTCGGCCCGGACACTATATGGCTTCAACGGATGAAATTTACATTTCTGTAAAAGGCAACGGTGGGCATATTGCCGTTCCTTCTCTAACCCAGGATGTTGTCAGTGCTGCAGCAGAAATTGTGATAAGCCTGAAACAAAAAGTCACCAAGGAAGCAGGAGATATTCCAGTTGTCATTGGTTTTGGAAAAACAGAGGCACAGGGTAGCACAAACCTTATGCCAACAGAAGCAAATCTGACGGGCACATTCCGTACCATGGATGAAAAATTCAGAAGCCATGCCAAAAACCTCATACATACCATCGTTGAACAAATCGCTGAACGGTATGGAGCCGTTTCCGAAATAAACATCATCAAAGGATATCCTGCCCTCAACAACCATACTTTATTTACCAAAGAAGCCATGCATTATGCAAGTGAATTGGTCGGTAATCAGAACATCATAAAACTTGAAAAACGCATGACAGGTGAGGATTTTGCACATTATGCACGCATCATGCCTGCTGTGTTTTACAGGCTTGGTATTGCCGGTAACGATGCCGGGGAAAACAATGTTCACAGGCCTGATTTTGATGTTGATGAAGAAGCCCTTGTATATGGAAGCGCTTCAATGGCATGGCTGGCATTGAAATTTTTAAACCGGTTGTAACCAGGGAAACGATGGCACGATGGAACGAAAGCACGAAGATACGATAGGGCGAGTTGGTGATGGGGCGAGGGGTGATTGTGTGATGGAGTGATAGAGTGATGAGTTGGGAGTTGTGAGTTGGGTAGAAAGCACGATGGCGAAATAGCACGATAGAATATTAGAATGTTTTTTTTATTTGGGCGTGCCCCTTATTTGTTTTTATCCCTTCTACCCACCTTTTCTAAAGTTTCAAACTTTAAAAAGGTCTTTTGAGAATAGATTAAAAAACAAATAAGGGTCGGTCTGCGGCTTATAGTTGTGTGCATCTTTGCGGGTGCTGTAAGCTGCAGACAGGAGTTCCGTTCCTCCACTCTGCTGCATCACAGCACCTGACGCAATGCTGCACCCAAGCTGCCAGCCTCCGCCCTCACGCTGGATTGATAGCACGACGGGGTGATGATAATTTTAATTATAACTAAAGTTTTTTAGTAACTGTTCACATTTTAAAATTAAATAACTGTTAATTGACCTAATTTCTAATTGCTCTAATTAATCTAAAAAATGACCAATAAAACTAATTATTAGAATGATTGCAGTTGCTGTTCCGGAA
>JAYENB010000001.1:0-29724 GCA_034721855.1 Bacteroidota bacterium | reverse complement strand
ATTCTGTTTTCAGAACAAAAGGTAATTCTTGTTTTTGTTTGTTGTATGCCGTAAGCAACAGGTCTTTTAATTTCTCGTTGTGTCGCATATACATGTACATGGCACCCTGTGCCCTTAATAATTTTTCGTCTTCATCTGTGCCAAGGCTCAGGTTGTAAACATCTGTTACGCCGTTAACCAATTCATCGTAAACAATGTTTTGCTCGGATTGAAAATTGGAAAAAATCACAGAGAAACAAAAAGCCTCCAGTTGGGGTTTTCTGACCTCTGATGTTTCTTTAATACCGTTTATGCCTATGCAAATCTGGGCATTGTAATATCCTTCTTTTGTAATGTCCTTGATGTAGAAAAACTTAACAGCAACATCAAGCATCTCATCCATGGTAACTGTATCGGGGATGTGCTTTTCCATGTTTATTGTGTTTGACACAAAATCGCGCATTATTTTATTGAATTTTTTATTGTTTTTCAGGTAAGCAATGAACGCATCATGTAGCTTGTTCTCGTTGTCTATCTCATATAAATCTTGTTGTTGTGTGTAACCGGAAAAGTGGGTCAGTAAATAATCCAGGTGTTTTTTATTGTTGTTTATCAATGATACCAGTTTACTGTTCCCGGACAGGTCATTTATACTCACAAATAAATATGCCCTTTCATTGTGGACGTTTTTTTCAATGGTAAACATTTTGTTGTAAAAGCTAATAATGCTATCATTCGCCTGAGCATAAACAGAGCAGGTTATTATTGTGCCGGTTAAAAAAATCAAAATCTTTTTCATACAATGCAATTTAATTATAAGTTGATATTAATCAAAACAGTCAATCAAAAATAGAAAAAAAAGGATAGATATTAACAGCTCGTCACCATGTTTTGTAGAATAATGCATTCAAAGATATGGAATTGGATGGTAAAAAAGTGGGCAAAAATGTTTACCTTTGGGAAGTAATAAAATTTTTGTTATCTTTATAATATGAAACAGGAAGAATTACACATTCATTACCAACGATACAATTATCAGGAAATTCCTAAAAATGTAAATGAATTGCTTGAGCATGCCCGTGATGCCATAAAAAGGGCTTATGCCCCTTACAGTAAGTTCAGAGTAGGGGCGGCAGTGCGGCTCGAAAATGGTGTTATAATCACCGGGAATAACCAGGAAAATGTGGCTTATCCTTCCGGCTTGTGTGCCGAACGTGTGGCTTTGTTTTATGCCAATGCAAAATACCCCGATATCCCTGTTGTGGACTTATTAATTATGGCAGAGTCCGGCGATAATGGGATTACTGAACAACCGGTTTCACCATGCGGGTCATGCAGACAGGTATTACAGGAAACGGAATTGCGGTACAACAAAGATATAAGGGTAATGCTTGCCGGGAAAGAAGAAGTCTGGATATTTGAAAATGGTTCGCAGTTGCTTCCGCTGAATTTTACGGATGATTTTATGCCGTAAAGGAACTAATCTGTCAAAAAGGTTTCTGTAAATAACGATTAATAACAGTTAAAATCGGTTACGGTATCGTTTCGCAAGGGAAAAATCGTTGGCGGTTCCACCTGCAAAATTTATCAAACGTTCTTCTAATTCAAACTTATTCAACTGTGTTTTTAACTTCTTAAATCAAAAATCGTTAATCCTTGTTCTTAAATCCTGTAGGATAGACATCCAACGGGATAAATCAATTTCTATTTTATATGTTTTTTTGACTCGCACATAATAACAGTTAAAACCGATTGCTTATTAGGCAGAGAGGGAAAATGCCTGTCGTCCTTTTTGCATGAAAATTACGATTTATTGCAACTGTTTTTAACCTATGTTAACCGCTATTAACCGTTATTAACCGGTTATTTACACCTTAATTTTTAGCGTATTGCCTGGCGCACTTTTACTAATTTTCCCAGTAATTCATCCATTTTATCAAGTGGAAGCATGTTTGCCCCGTCTGATTTGGCTTGTGCTGGGTTGGGATGAGTTTCTATAAAAATTCCATCAGCACCTGCTGCCACACCGGCCTTGGAAAGTGTTTCAATCATTTCCGGTTTGCCGCCTGTTACACCTGAACTTTGGTTTGGCTGTTGAAGGCTATGGGTAACATCAAGAATAACGGGCGTGTTTAATTTTTGCATGGTGGGAATACTGCGCATATCAACAATTAAATCCTGATACCCAAAACTGGTTCCCCGTTCGGTAAGCCAGATTTTATCGTTGCCTGATTCCCGGATTTTGCTTACGGTATGTTTCATGGCTTCAGGACTGAGGAATTGCCCTTTTTTGATGTTGATTACCTTTCCGGTTTTAGCTGCTGCCACAAGCAATTCGGTTTGCCTGCATAAAAAGGCCGGGATTTGTATTATATCCACGAATTCAGCAGCCATCTTAGCTTCCAGGGGCTTATGAATGTCTGTAAGAACAGGGATTTTAAGTGTGTCTGATACATGTTTTAGCCTGCGCAATGCTTTGATATCACCTATGCCGGTGAAACTATCCAGACGGCTGCGGTTGGCTTTACGATAGGAGGCTTTAAAAATGAAGGGAACCTGATATTTGTTGCTCAGGTTGTTGAGTTTTCTTGCAATGGGTTCTGCCATTTCTTCATCCTCAATTACACAAGGGCCGGCAATGAGAAAAAAGTTTCCGCTGTTCAGATGTTTTATATGAGGTAATTGTGATAAACTTTCCATATTACAAATTTACAAATTTTTTTTACATAGTAGTTATCAGAACTATTTTGACTAAAAATATTATTCTGTACCTAATCTGAATTATTCATAAATTAAATTAAATTAAATTAAATTATATTTTATTATCATTAGCCCCGTCCTTCAGGGCGGGGTATAGTTTTAAGCAACACCTAACTCTGCGAAATTTTGAAAATTTTATTTCTTTATTTTATAAAATTTTCAAAATTTCGCAGAGAGCATAGTACTCTTATCTTTATCCCCGACTTAAAAGGTGGGGCTAATGATATAAATATTCTGAAAATTTATGAATAATTCAGGCTAAGAAATTCTTTTTTTTATTATTGACGTTTTCTTATAGTGGCAAAGGTTTGAAATTTGTAAATTGAACTGTTAAGGTTTTTTTAGCACGGAGTAGTTACAATATGTTATTATCAGATCAAACTTTAAAAATAAAGTGGCTGAAATTCTGGTTATTTCCGGGAAATTTCAGCCACCAAATTATTATATTTTTCAAATTACTATTCGCCTGCAAAAAGCGGGAAAGGTTTCATAAAACTGTTGACTTTCTGTTTCACATCGTAGATGGTATCTTCATCATCAATGTTTGTAATTACAGTATCAATCATGTCAACGATTTTAGCCATGTCTGTTTCTTTCAGTCCTCTGGTTGTGATGGCGGGAGTTCCCACACGTAAACCTGAGGCCTGGAAAGGAGAGCGATGGTCGAAAGGTACCATGTTTTTGTTAACAGTGATATCAGCCTGTTCAAGGGCATCTTCAACCTGGCGGCCGGTAATCTCAGGCACTTTTGTGCGCAAGTCAATCAACATGCTGTGGTTGTCAGTCCCACCGCTGATGACTTTATATCCGCGTTTGATGAATTCCTCTGCCATGACGGATGCATTTTTGATTACCTGTTGTTGATATGTTTTAAATTCAGGCATGAGTGCTTCACCAAACGCTACTGCTTTGGCTGCAATGACATGTTCCAGCGGGCCTCCCTGTGTGCCTGGAAATACTGCGGAACTAATAAGGGCAGACATGTTGCGGATTTTGCCTTTTTTGGTGGTAATGCCCCATGGATTTTCAAAATTGTTGCCGATAATGATGATGCCACCACGTGGGCCACGTAATGTTTTGTGCGTTGTGGAGGTAACAATATGGGCGTAATCTGCAGGGTTGTTGAGCAGACCGGCGGCAATGATTCCAGCAGGATGAGCCATGTCCACCATCAACAGGGCGCCTACTTTATCAGCGATTTCACGCATGCGTTTATAATCCCATTCACGACTGTATGCTGAGGCACCGCCAACAATCATTTTTGGCTTTTCGCGCAAAGCGATTTTCTCCATTTCATCGTAATCAATGGTGCCGGTTTTTTCACTCACACCATAAGCAACAGGTTTGTATAAAATGCCCGAGCTGTTTACCGGCGATCCATGCGTTAAGTGACCGCCGTGATTCAGGCTTAAGCCCATGAATTTATCACCCGGTTTCATGCATGCCAGAAATACCGCAGCATTGGCCTGCGCACCGCTGTGAGGTTGCACATTGACGTAATCTGCATTGTACAATTTTTTCAGACGTTCACGGGCAAGTTCTTCGGTCTGGTCAACAAACTGGCATCCGCCGTAATACCGTTTGCCGGGATATCCTTCGGCGTATTTGTTGGTCATCACTGACCCCATTGCTTCCAGCACCTGCTGGCTTACAAAGTTTTCCGATGCAATCAATTCAATGCCATTTTCCTGGCGTGCCCTTTCTTTGGCAATAATATCAAATACTTTATTATCTCTCTGCATAATGATTAACATTTAAGGATTAAGCACAAATGTACAATTTTTTTAAGAAAAAGCAATTAAAGGGGCATAAGGTCATGGCAATTAGAAAACCATCGTATCCCGATTTTCCACGGCGCTGTGCAGAACCAGACCGAAGTAATTGGAACATGTCTAATCCCTGATGTAGTAATGTGGTCCGGCGGGATTCCGATGGAATTTTTTATGTCCGGAAGCCACAGGAGTTGGTGGCTCCAACGTGTTTTTGTGTTTCTATTTATTTTCCCCGTATAAACGTATATGTTCAATGTTCCGGCTGCGTATCCAGCCTTTTTTTCCATTGGGAAGCCGGATTTGAGTGTAATTGTTGAGGCTGTCGAGTACTTCAATTTTAATCCCTTCATTCACTTCAAATAAGTTGATGCCCGTTTCCGAAGGCGAGCTTTTAATCAGGCTGTCTTCAAATACAATGGCTTCATTGGGAGTATGGATTTGTTTATCCAGCCTGAATGCCAGTCCTAGGCAAATACCACTCAACACAAGGCTTACAATAGCTATGGATGATAGCGCAGCACGGGCTCCCGGTTTTTTCCTGAACAAGCGCCAGGCAGTGAATCCGATAAAAAGCAGAAACAACACAATGCTTATTGTTCCCCAGGTTCTGACGCTGAGAAAGGTATTGAGTTTATCGAGCCAGGCAATAAAAAACAACTCAGGCATGCTTTCCACCTGGCCTTTTACCTGAGAATGAGTCAATTCCAGGTTGTGTTTAATGTCTTCATCCGTAGGATTGAGCCGGTGGGCACGTTCATAATTCAAAATGGCCGAACCATGCATATCCATCTTGTAATACGCATTGCCAAGGTTATAATAGATGGCAGCATTCCGGGGTTGTGCTTTAAGCATTTCTTCATACAGGGAAGCTGCTATGGCATAATTCCCATTGTTGTATGATTGCCTCGCACTGTCATTAAGCGTGGCACCCTGTATTGTGCCAAGGGACAAGCATAATGTTATGCTGATGAGAATATATCGTTTCATACGTTATAAATTTTGCTCCAGTTTAGTGATCAGTGAAACCGCATCTGAATAAATTCGCTGTTTTTCAGTATCATTAGCGGCAGGTGCAAAATGGGCATATTCACATTCGTCAATTATAACCAACATATCTTTAATCAAAGGTTCCGGTATGTTTTTTCCCTGAAGGGCTTCTGATACATTTTCCCTTGAAAGCATGGATGTTTCCATGTCCAGTTTGTCGGCAACGTATCCCCACAAGGCTTTGATGGTTTCATTGTAAAAGGCCTTGTCCTCATTTTGCATCAGCGATTTTGCTTTTTTCAACCGGCGCATGGCTATTTTATTGGCTTTCTTGTTTCGCTGTTTTGTGATGTTTGCCCGTTCTTTTATTTGTTTCCGGCGCAATACGATGATGATAATTAAAACCAGAAAAGGAACAATATAAAACAACCAGAATGCTTTGGTGTTGAAAACGATCATCACAGGCTGTTTGGGTGATGTGATATCTTTCAGAAAACGGATGTCTGTAGATATAATGTCGGTTTTGCTGCCTTTGTCTGTTTTTTGGAGTGCATCGCTTTCATCATAATCTTTGGTGCGGCGTACGTGAATGCGGAAATTTTCCGATTGATATGTTTTATAGCGTCCTGCTGACGGGTCAAACCAGGCTGCTTTAACGCCTGGCAGTGTGTAATCATCGGGATACCGTGGGATGATGGTATAGACATATTCTATGTTTCCCTGGCTGCCGTTGATGGTTTGTTTGTAATTCGATTCCACTTCAGGGGCATACATTTCAAACACATCGGGTAATTCCAGTTCAGGCTTGTTTAACAGGTTGAGATTTCCTGTGCCGGATATACGAATGCGGATGGAAAAGGCATCATTGACATCAATGCTGTCGTGAGATATTTCGGAACTGACACGAAAACCACCTACTCCTCCGGTAAATCCGGACGGTTTGCCCGATGGCAGTGCTTTGATGTTGAAATTTACCGGAGGGCTTGTCAGTGTTTTTTCCACATTTTCATAATGACCAAAAAAAGAATCGAATACGCTACGTGATTGCCCCCCTGAAACGCGTTCACGCATGACAACATCGTATTGTCCGCCTTCGATGGTTAGTTTCCCCGATTGTTGAGGGTATAATATCCACGATGCCAGTTCGGCTACCCAATAATTTTTTCCGCTGTAATTTTCGGTTGTCAGTTGGATTTGATCTGGCATGTTGAAATCCTCACTCCAGAAGCCATTGAATTCCGGAAAACTGATGTCTCGAAAACCAGCCAGGTTTCTGTCAGGCAGATATAGTTTCAAACGGGCGTATATGGGTTCCCCCTGATAGGCAGTGGTTTTATTGACATGCACACGGGCAAACGGTTTTTCTCCTTGTGATGATGAACTTCTGGCAGGCTGCCTGCCTGTGTTAGTGCCTCGTTGCGTTTGCCGGTTTGCCGATTCAACAACATTGATGGTCAGTTTGTTGGATGAGTATTTTTTCCCGGCAATGTTTACGCTGGCAGGAGGGATTTCATATGTTCCTGTCTCAGGGGCTTTTACCATATATGTGTGTCGAAATGTGTAGGAATGGCTTACTTCACCGTTTATAATGTGTGTGCTTGAACTTGTTTGTTGCGATGGGCCACTCAAAACACGAAATGGAGACATGTCAGGCAGGTTCAGGTTTTTGCCTTTTTTGTTCATCTCATATTGCAGGTAAAAATTCTCACCTGCTTCCACGACGGATTTTGCCTTGGCTTCAAATTTTACGTTTTCCTGTGCCTGTAAACTAAATACAGCTAAAACAAACAGGATAATGAGAATAGCCGGTTTTTTCATCTCAACATTATTATATGCCTCACAAAATTAGTGATTTCATCATAAATAACAAGCATCTTTGATCTATCAACACAAATTTAAACGAAACGGCTTTGTTTATATTTTGAGTTTTGCTTAAAAATATTTTAAAAGATGGTAACCGTTCACAGTTATCACAGTTAAAAACAGTTAACAATTAGTTAATAACGGTTGCGATTAAATCGTGTTTTGACTTCGTCTTCTTCCTCCTTGCAAATAGATATTTGAGTTTATCGTAATCATCTTTAATAATTAATCCATCTTCAAAGCAATCATCCACATTGCCCTCTAACTCTTCCATTGAACCTGTGCTAATCTTTATATAGCGTCCAAATTCACCTGCAGAATCTTTTCTGTATCCTTCTCTTATGTTTTATTTTCCACTTCTTGCAGCATCATTCATCTGACTAACCAATCGCATATGTTTGTTTGTGACAATTTTTCATAATGAACCTGTTTTGTCATTTGTAACTGTTATTAACTGTTTTTTAACCGTTATTAACCCCGTAGAAAATTTTTCAACGGGGTTAACCATTTATTATTATTTTTAGCTGTGAATAGTTACAAAAGACGCCTGTTAGCACACGCTGCAGAATGATTTTTCAATCAAAAATTATTTTGTATTTTTATGACAAAATCAAACACGTGAAAAAAATACGACAGCTCATCACATCGCATTTCGGGGAAGCACCTGCCGATATCAACCTCATGCCACGTTCCGGCTCCGACAGGCGCTATTTCCGGTTTGAAATCAATGGCAATTCATACCTGGCGGCAACCAATTCCAACATTCAGGAAAACCTGGCATTCATTGATATGAGCAGGCATTTCAGGAAAGAAGGGATTCGGGTACCTGAATTGTATGCAGTGTCAGAAGACAAAACCACTTACCTGTTGCAGGATTTGGGTGACAGAACGCTTTTTCAGCATCTTACCGATAAACGGCGGGGTAATGATATCCATCCCGAAACCCTGGATTATTACAAAAAAGCACTCCGGCAACTGGCACACATGCAGACAACTGCAGCAGCATCTTATGATTACACTTACACATGGCCGGTGAAAAAGTTCAGTAAGCAGGCAATCCTGTGGGATTTGAATTATTTTAAATATTATTACGCTAAGTTGCTCAATGTTGCTTTTGATGAATATGCGCTGGAAAAAGATTTTCATGCCCTGGCAGATTTTTTGATGCAGGCACCTGCCAATTATTTCATGTACCGGGATTTTCAGTCACGCAACATTATGATTTATGAAAACGAGGTCTGGTTCATTGATTACCAGGGCGGCCGGCAGGGAGCTTTACAGTATGATGTGGCATCTTTGCTTTGGCAGGCTCGTGCAAAATTACCCGGTAACATAAAGGATAAATTGCTGACAACGTATCTGGAAGCGCTTTCAAAACACATCCGCTTACCTGAAATTGATAAGGGCTTTATGCATCATTACAATGCGTTTGTGCTTATACGTGTTTTGCAAACCCTGGGGGCTTACGGGTACCGTGGTTTACATCAACAAAAAAGGCATTTTGTACTCAGTTTGCCGTGGGCACTGGAAAATCTAAAAACCATCCGTTCTCAATTTGATGTTGTTGGTGCTTATCCCGAGCTGGAAAAACTCATTGATAAGTTGTTGTCGGACAAACACAAATCTTTTTCACGCCAGGCACAACAAACAGGGACGTTTCATTTGGAAGTGCAGTCTTTTTCATATAAGCATGGTGTGCCCAAAGATACATCGGGCCATGGGGGAGGGCATGTGTTTGATTGCAGGGCCATACACAATCCCGGCCGGTATGATGAATACAAGCAACTTACTGGCAAAGACAAGCCGGTGCGGGTATTTCTGGATGAAACTCCGGCCATGCAGGCTTTTTTAAATCACACCCAGTGGATTGTCAGCCAGTCGGTGGAGGCATATCTGAAGCGTGGTTTTGATTATTTGTCGGTATCGTTTGGCTGTACCGGCGGGCAGCACAGGTCTGTATATGCGGCTGAGTGCATGGCGAAGTACCTTAAAAACAAGTATGACCTTGATTTAGCTCTTCATCACAGGGAACTGGAAAAAATGGGAACTGCTCAATAACAATCTAAGAAAAGCTGTTTTGAATAATAGAATAATATGACCAGCTAATGAGGAGTTACAAAAAAGGGGAACTTGATGTTCGCGTATAATAAATTATGAAAGTATGAAAGCAATGATTTTTGCTGCAGGGCTTGGCACCCGGTTGCAGCCACTGACAAATAACACACCAAAAGCCCTGGTGGAACTACACGGTAAACCCATGCTTGGCCATTTGATACATAAACTTGCCCGTTATGGTATTACGGATTTTGTGGTGAACGTGCATCATTTTTCTGAGCAGGTAGAAAGCTATTTAGCAACACCGGAATTTGATGGGTATGCAATCCGTATATCAGATGAGCGGGAACAATTGTTGGATACAGGTGGCGGCTTGGTAAAGGCCAGGAATTTGTTGCAGGATAACGAACCGGTATTGGTACACAACGTGGACGTATGGCATGATATTAATATCCCGTTTTTGTTGGATTATCATCAAACCAGGTCATCGTTGGCAACTCTGGCGGTAAGTAAGCGTAAAACCAGCCGGTATTTGTTGTTTGATAAGCACAAGCGATTGACAGGCTGGAAAAACAGGAAAACAGGCGAACTGAGAATGTGCCGTCCGGATTTGCTTGTGTCTATGCAACTGGCTTTTTCCGGTATCCAGGTGTTATCTCAGGATTTTTTGGATATGATGGCTGATGAGGGTAAGTTTTCAATCATTGAAACCTATCTAAACCTGGCTATGGACTATGATATCCATGGGTGGGAACATGACCCGTTGTTGTGGCTTGATGTGGGAAAACCGGATGCCATAAAAAAAGCAAACCCCGGTTGGTAATTTCAGCCTACTCATTTCCCGACTTCAAGTCGTAGGATGAGTAAGGCAATAATTGATGACCTGACAGGTGGTTTTGCGCAAGGGGGGAGCCGAAAAGCCTGCACTGCCGGATGCCGGGGTATTCTGCGCGGTGGCAGGAGTGACCAGCGGAAACTCCCTGCCACCGGCATGCAGATACCGGCATCCGGCAGTGCAGCTTGCAGGCGTACACCGACCCCGCTGTTTATTTGATTTCCCTTAGCGATTTCAAATCGCTAAGGGAAATCAAATAAACAGCGGGGATGCGCCCATATTATTATTTTCTGCTTGTGTTTTCAATCAACACATTGACAATGGATTCGCGGCTGACAGGTTTGGCAAGGTAATCATCAAAACCTGCGTCTATTATTTGCTGCCTTTCGTTGTTTTGTGCATACGCTGTTAGTGCAATGATGGGAAGATTGGGTTTGAGTTCCCTGATTTTATTCATGGATTCGTAACCGTTGAGTACAGGCATTTTTAAATCCATGAGTACCGCATCGAAATTTTCCTGCTGTACATGCGTAAAGGCTTCTTCCCCGTTGACGGCATGAACACATTCAACTTTGTGTTTTTTGAGCGATTCACGGATATAAATATAATTGTCGATGATGTCTTCGGCGATCAGGATGTGTTTTCCCCGCAGTTTTTGTAAGTCGTCCATGTGTTTGACATCCGCAGTGGTTTCTATTTTCATGATTTCAGCCGGTTGTATGGAAAAATAAAAAGTGCTGCCTTTGCCTAATGCAGATCTTACATGGATGTTTCCTTTTAACATGTTTGCATAAGCACGTGCAATGGATAAGCCAAGGCCGCTGCCAAAATTGGCACTGGTATCTTTGTTGTTTACCTGAACAAAGCGATCAAAAATTATATTCATTTTGTCTTCAGGGATGCCATAGCCCGTATCGTTGACAAAAAATTCAATGTATGCATTGTTGCGCTTATACCCGAATTCTATTTTCCCTTGTTCTGTGTTTTTAAATGCATTGTCCAGAAGGTTGGTGAGTATTTGTTTGAGTTTGCCTGCATCCGTTTGAATCCAGAAATCATCTTGTTCAGGTAATTCAAGGGTAAAGTCCAGGTTTTTGTTTTCTGCTTTTGCGTCAAACAGTTGTTTCATATCGTTCAGCAGTGCATGCAATCTGACCTTCTTGTTTTTAATTTTAATCTGACCGGCTTCAATTTTTGACATGTTAATCATGTCTTCCACAATGGAGAGTAGTTGAGCAGATGATTTATGGATTATCTCCATGTGTTCTTTTCTGGGATCACTATCATCGGTATTTTCCATCATGAGTTCTGAGAAACCCATGATGCTGTTGAGTGGGGTACGGATTTCATGGTTGAGGTTAGACAGAAAAGCCGTTTTTAGTTTGTCGGATTCTTCGGCTTTTTCTTTGGCATGCTTTAATTTTTTTTCAGCCAGTTTTCGCTGATGAAGTTCGAGCCTCAAGTCCAGGGTTTTTCGCAGCACACGTTGCCTGAGGCTATACACCCAAATAAGCACAAGCACAAGCAGGCCGGCTAATATAAAAATGGCTGGCAACAACCATTTTCTTAAAAAGACAACAAAATCCGGTTCGCTGTAAGCGGAATACCAGGCCTCATAGATTTTATCGTATTCGCCGTTTTGTTCCAGCATCAGCAATCCTTCGTTGAGCAAAGCCAGCGTGTGTTTATTGTCTTTTGTTGTGGCAAAACAATAATCAAGCAGGGGAAACGGTATGTCTAGATAGGTTACCCCTGATATGTTATGTTTCTGGATGATATAATAGCCCTGAATTTTTGGGCAAATAACCGCATCACCTGTCCCTTCTTCAAGCTTTTTTATGGCTTCTGTATAATTATTAAATTTCTTCAAGTTGCCGGTGATGTGAAACTCCATTAAAAATTCAAAACTTATGTCGTCTTTGACCACAAGAATGGTTTTGTCTTTTATGTCCTCAAAACCACTGATGTCAGAATCGTGCCGAATAAACAATACCTGAGATACCTTATTATAAGGTGTGCTGATTGCATATTTTTCTTTCCGCTTGTCCGAAAGGAACATGGAGGTAATGTAATCTTTTGAACCGTATTGCAAAGAGTCAACCACCTGGTGCCAGGGAATCAATTCAATGGTGTAATGGTAATTGAGGGTTTCTGCTATTTTTTTTAAAAGGGTAACATTGAATCCGTCAGGTTTTCCATGGTCATTGATAAATTCAAAGGGCGGATAATTCTCATCTCCCAGGTAATGCAAGGTGTCAGAAGGTAATGATAGCGCCTTTCCCGGTTGTATGGAAATAAGCAATCCAAGAAGGAAAATCAGGATAATGTTATATGATGTTTTCATTTTCTATTCGTTTAATAAAGTGTAAATGTCCCCAAATGTAATGAAATTTTTTCATTGAGCCAGTGTTTTTATATGAAGTTTGCCATTGGTGCGATCAACATGAAATATTACGGTGTTTAAAACACTGCTGTCTGATGGTAATGTTTTCTGTTTAAGGATTCTTTTTGCCGGCCCCTTAAAATGGCCTGAAGGTGCAGTAATGCCCAGGGTGGCATGCTGGTTTTTAGTGTTGCCCTTGCCATTGACATGAAGCAGAAAATCACTTGTCCGGATGGTGGTGTTTTTGATGCAAAATAAATTGTCAATATATGTGAAAGGCAGGGTGAATGCTTCAATGCTTCCTGTGGATGGAGGCAGGGTTAAATTTCTGCTGATGAGGGGGATTTTGCTTTTGTCTTTTATAATCAAGCCGGTGGAAGACAAATTGCCTGAAAAACCCTGTGGAAGTGTTGGCTGCATATGGATAGTCAGCGGGCCATGAATGTTGCCACAAATCCTCGAATGCATTGTGACATCCATGTTCTCATTGTTTGCATTCAGCAACAGATTAACATCAGTTGCCAGCAATTTTGATTCATGATACAGTGAGTCAGTCAGCCATGAAAGAGACATGTTTTTGTTTTTGAAAACATCCGCTGGTGTATATTTTGTGTCAGCATGCGGCATATAGACAGGAGAAGGTGTTTTTGATTCAGGGATGTGCAGGCTGTTGGATCGGATATCCACATCAATATCGGCAAGTTTATCATGAAACAGATGATTAAACCAGTGATTTAAGTGTACTGACACCGATAAATCACGATTGCTGTTGGTTAATATCCATTCGCTGCCTGTATTCCCTGCATGATGTGTGAGGTATTGCGTTTTTTGATTATGTTTCCATTGAATATTGGCTTCGGAATTACCGGATATGTACCGTTTTGTGTTTCCATAAGAGGCATATCTATATCCGGCCATCATGTTACCTCGCAACCCCAGCACATTGAAAATGTTGAAGTCTGCCAGATTCATATCTGCCCGGTGCCGGAATATATGAAACAAGGTATCGGGAGTGTGTTTGTGTTCGGTTGTTAGGTGCATATACGATGGGTAGTTTGTCGCACTCAGGGTAAAAAGCGACGCTGATGATTTGTTTTTCAATGTTTTGTTATGCTGTTTGTCCATTTGAACCATAAGCGTATCAATGCTGCCTTTCGCGGTAGTCAACCGGCTGAATAAGTCAATGCTGGTTTGTTCATGATGTGTATTTTCTGTGTGTTTTCCTGTAGTATGATATGCCAGGTAACCCTGCAGTTGTAAACTGTCGGTGGATAAAGGCTCAAGCCGGGTGCTGTCTAGCCACGCTTCCCATGCAATATCATTGGTGCTGCGGCGATGCGGGTGAATTTGCATGTTAAGATTCATTAGCCTGACATCGTTCAAATTGATGTAACTGCTGTCAAGGGAATAGTATCCGCCACGGGCTGAAAAATGCGTACCACCATGAAAACTATACTCTGGTGAAGGCCGGTGTTTGGCTTGTATATGGATGTTATTGTGCCCTGGTTCTACTTTCAGATGGATGCCTTCAATAACTTTTGTTTGTGGGTCAGTGTGATAATGAATGGATAAATTGGCAACAAGAATGCTTGGTGTGGATGTTATGTTTCCCCGTTCAGTCATCTCCGGAACATCCTGTTTTGCGGACATATCTTCCGGGAAAAGATGAATCTGTGGTGACAGCAAAATGATTTTTATGCCTGTGCCATGTTGGCTTTTGTGTTTTAAATCGGTGCTAATAACCACATGTTCGGCGTAAAACAAGGTATCGTTGCTGGTTTCTGATTTTCTGATTAAAAGCCCGTTGAAAGAAATTGCCGGCTTTCCTTTTTGCCATAAAAAACCAACTTTTTCATATTCAATGTCGTTTCTGCTTACTGTCTTATCTGTCCCCTGAAGTAAATGCCTGTTCAACGTATTGATTCCGCTCTTAGTGATAAAATACACCGGAATGATGCAAATTAGCAGCACTATAATGAGTATGATGATGAATCTGTTTTTTTTCATATTGTATCTGAACGGTTGGGCTATGCGTAGTGCTGGTTTTCGAAGAACTTCACTTTCATTTTATTACTCTGTTTTTTAGACTTGAAAATAACACAAGGGTAACTGTAACCAATCAGTACTCGTCTTTGGAAAAAATCGGGGAACTTCAAAAAAGATAACTTATAAATTTAATGTTTTCTCTTTTTTTAAGCCCAAAACTTTTAGCCTTTTTTAAAGTAAAATATAATTATCTTTATTTAAAATATATTTTATTTTATTTTTAATTCGATATGAAAATTGCTTTTTACATAACAATTTTGTTAACCTATGATTATTTTACGAATATACAAATATTTATTAGGATATTGCTTTGGGCTTTAATGGATATGTTTGATATGAAGGTAGGTCATTAAAATTATCAATACAGCAAATGTTTCTTGCTCGAATCCCGCCATTCAGCGTTGTATTTGCTGTCGGTAAAATAAATGATAAGGTCGGCATCGTACTTGGAATCTGCAAACCAGATTATTTTATCAGCATTGTATTTTGAATCTGCAAAATACCAGAGGCCTTTGTTGTCATCAGCATCGTACTTGGAAGATACTTTGTACACCACCAGGTCAGCATCATACTTGCTGTCTGCAACAAACACTTTAATGTCAGCATCGTATTTGGAGTCGGCGGCAAATACTTTTTGTGCCATGCCGTTGATGCTGATGAGAATAAAAAACAACATTCCTGCAAAGACAATCAATTTTTTCATAGTTCTTATTTTTTATTAAGTTAATACATTAAATGTTTTTTCTCTGTATTTTGCCATCCGGCATCACTTCTGTATTCTGCAAAATATATTTTTAAATCCGCATCGCTTCTGTAATCCACAAAAAATATTTTCTTGTCGGCGTCGCTGCGGTATTCACAAAAATACCACATTCCTTCGTTTCCTTGTGCGTCACTTCTGTAGTCACATTTGTACACGATCAAATCGGCATCACTGCGATAATCCACTACAAACACCTTGACATCCGCATCGCTTCGGTACTCACAACTGAATACCTTTTGAGCATAGCCAATGTTACTCATAATCAACAATAGCATGAGAATTACCAGGGTATTTATGTGTTTCAACATGTGCATCACTATTATATCAATACGTAAAAACAATAATAAAGTTTAACAAAACATTAAAAATATAACAAAAAACAACCCAAAAAAAATTTTGTTATTAACAAAAACTTGATTTAATTTGCCCAATTGGTTAAATAAAATGGTTAAACCATGTGGATAAATAAACAGGTTGAATTTTGAAAAGACGATTGTATGATTGAACGATAGCACGATGGAACGATGGGGCGAGTTGGCGATGGGGCGATAGGGTGACGGAGAGATTGAGTGATGGTGAGATGGGACGAAGGAATGAGGGAGAGATGGGGAGATAGAGAGACGGAGTGATTGTGCACTGCAGGGATGCGATTTATTGCATTCCAGATAAGTGCAACAATTCACTAGGTTGTCATGGAGAGCCTGTGAGATAGAGTGAGGGGAGGACAGAATAAGAAGCAAAATAAATCAACCATATATATGAACAGAAATAACAATATTATTAATGATCCAGATACGCCACAACCAACGGAAGCCGTGATTTTAAAGGCTGCTTCGGAAGTGTTTATGCAAAAGGGATATGATGGTGCACGCATGCAGGAAATCGCTGATAAAGCAGGGCTGAATAAAGCATTGATACACTATTATTACCGTTCAAAAGATAAACTGTTCAATGCAGTTTTTGAACAGGTTTTATTAGAAATGACAGACGGATTGAGTTATATCTTTGAACAAAACCTTACCGTATTTGAAAGCATCCGCCGTTTTTTTCAAAGTCACCAGGAAATACTTTTGAAAAATAAATTGTTGCCATTGTTCATGCTTAATGAAATCCAGCGTAATCCGGATCTGCTTATGAATCTGTATTCGGTAGAAAGGATCCAAACTGTGCGAAAAAAGTTTTACAGTAGTGTCAGAAATGAGCAACAAATGGGTATTATCCGCAAGGATGTTAACCCGACAGATCTGTTTTTAAATATTTTGAGCCTGAGTATATTTCCCTTTGCTGCAAAACCTTTGTTGAAAGGATTTTATGACCTTGGTGAAACAGATTTCCAGGCCATTATCAGTTACAGGAAAAATCATCTCGCTGAATTTGTCATTAATGCCATAAAAGCATAATTATATGAATATGAAGAAACTGAAAATATTAATGTTATTTATTCTGTTGTCGTTGGCAGTACAGGCACAAGATTTCATTACCATAGATACATGCTACAACCGGCTGGAAAAAAATTACCCCACCATGAAAAACCCGGCGCTGATATCTGAGGCGGTATCCATCAAAATGAAATCACTTAACACCAATTACCTGCCGCAACTGAATATTGGCGGACAGGCTACATGGCAATCGGACGTGACTAAGCTTGAGATTGATAACCCCATGTTTGATTTTGAAACCCCTGACATTTCAAAAGACCAGTATAAGCTATATGCCGAATTGTCACAGGTGATATGGGACGGGGGAGCGACATCCGTGGCCAAAGAAATTGAAGACATTGCCGGACGCATTGAAAAGCAGCAAATCTATGTGGACTTGTATGCTCTCAGGCAACAAGTGAATGCACTGTATTTTTCCGTGCTTATGTTGCAGGAGCAAATCAATGTGTTTGAAATTCAGAAGGCGGGAATTGAGGATAAACTGAAAGAAATCCGGGTTGCCGTCGAAAATGATATGATATTACCTGCCTCCGAGAAAGAGCTGGAAGTCACCAAAATGAGCATTGAACAGCAAATTTATGAGGCAGAGCAGACCAGAAAAACAGCCTTGTTGATGTTGGAATTGTTGACCGGAAGTGAAATCCCGGAATTGACACAATTTTTGCTGCCTGCCTGTGACCTGAGTTTGCAGAAAGGCATAGGAAGGCCTGAAATAGATGCATTTGCCCTGCAAAAACAGCGTCTTGAAGTCCAAAAGGAAATGCTTACCACGCAACGATACCCGCAATTTGCTGCTTTTGGCCAGGCCGGATATGGCCGCCCGGGGCTGAACATGCTTAGTGATGATTTTGAGCCCTTTGCTATTGTGGGGGTGAAATTTTCATGGTCGCCGTGGCACTGGAACAACATACAGCACAAAAAACAAATGCTTGATTTGTCTGTGCAACAACTGAACAACAAAGAAGAGGCTTTCAGGCAATCTATTCAGACCCAAGCCGAACAATATTTAAACGATGTTCATGTCAACGAAGAGATGATGAGCCGCGATGAAGCCATTATCGGGCTCAGAAGTGATATCCGGGAAACAAAAGAATCACAGTTTGTGCAGGGAAGTATCACGGCATCGGAATACCTGGAGGCTGTCAACCAGGAGACAGCAGCTAAGGTACAACAAGAAATACATCGCATCAAAAAGTCAAAAGCCATCATACAATATTTAACCGTAACCGGAAAAAACAAAGACAATTATGAAAGTAATGAGTAAAATCACAGGAATCAGCAGCATACTGCTTGTTACGCTTTTGCTGACAAGCGCCTGCAACAACAATCATGATGAAGCGGACGTCTGGGGCAATTTTGAAACCCGGGATTATGTTATTTCCTCACAGGCACAGGGAGAATGCCTGAAATTTCCTGTGGAGGAAGGACATAAACTGCGTAGCGGTGATACCATAGCCGTAGTGGATACCAGTGTCATACATCTTGAAATCCGGAGTATCATCATGCAGAAAGAAGCCGTAAAAGCCAAATTCCCATCGGTAACAGCGCAGGTAGAGGTGCAGGAAGAAAAGCTTGTTACCCTGAAAAAAGATGAATCCCGCATCAAAAACATGCTGAAGCAAAAGGCCGCTACTGAAAAACAACTGGATGACATACAGGGGCAGATCCGCATGACGGAAAAAAGCATCAAGCAAATCAAAACCCAAAACAAATCCCTCTTTGCCGAGCTAGGCGTGTTGGATGCCAACATTGACAGGCTGCGTGATAAAATCCAACGTGCTGTTGTGCTGGCACCGGCAAATGCTACTGTGCTGGAAACCTTTGTCTGTCAGCATGAGCTGGTGGCACCGGGGAAACCATTGGTAAAACTGGCTGATATGGATAACATGGTACTGAAAGCCTGGATTTCCGGCAATCAGCTTTCCGAAGTAAAAATCGGACAGGAAGTTAATGTGAGAATTGACAAGGGCGACGGTGGGTATTATGAGTATTCCGGAACCGTTTCTCATGTGGCCGATGAAGCTGAATTTACACCAACGGTGATTCAAACAAAAGAGGAGCGTGTGGATATGGTGTATGCCATTGACATCAGGGTGAAAAACGATGGACGCATTAAAATTGGCATGCCGGGAGATGTTGTGTTTAATTAGAAATTAGGATTTAGAAATTAGTGCTTCGGATTTATTTATTATCCGTCTCCATTTCATCCGTCTTCGTTGCACTACGCCGGACAAGTTTACGCCGGACAAGTTTTGGTGCTTGTATATTGGAATTTCATCAATAAAACGCAGATAATGGCAGAGATCAACGTAAAAGAAGTTAGCAAGGCATACGGTAAAACGCAGGCCCTGCGAGAGGTGTCGCTGGATGTCGAATACGGGGAGCTGTTTGGCCTCATTGGTCCCGATGGCGCCGGGAAATCAACATTGATACGCATTCTTACTACTCTGCTGCTTCCGGATAAGGGCAATGCCAGCCTGGGCGGTTATGATGTGGTAAAAGATTACAAAAAACTGCGCCGCATGATCGGATACATGCCCGGCAGGTTTTCCCTGTATGAAGACCTGAGCGTTGAGGAAAACCTGCAATTTTTTGCCACGGTTTTTGGCAGCAGCATAAAAGAAAATTACGAACTTATCAAAGACATTTATCATCAGATAGAACCCTTTAAAAAACGCCGTGCCGGCAACCTCAGTGGCGGAATGAAACAAAAACTGGCCCTTTCCTGCGCCCTCATTCATAAACCTGAATTTTTGATGCTGGATGAGCCAACCACTGGTGTGGATGCGGTTTCACGGGTGGAATTCTGGGATATGCTGCACAAGCTGCAGGCCAAAGGCATCACCATCTTTGTTTCAACGCCCTATATGGATGAGGCCTTGCGCTGCGACCGTGTGGCATTGATGCAGAACGGCAGCATCATGGCTGTGGATAAGCCGCAGGCCATCCCCGGCCGGTTTCCCGATTCACTCTTTGCCGTGAAAGCCAGTGATATGTACCACCTAAAAATATACCTGGAAGACTCGGACAACCTGCGCTCGGTGAACCTTTTCGGTCAGTTTTTGCATGTGGTGCCCGCTGAAGGGATTTCTGAAAGCAAACTGATAGATGAATTGCAGCAGGAAGGCTTTGAAGAAGTATATGTAGAGAAAATTTCCGCCGGCATTGAAGATGTGTTTATCAGTTTGATGACAAAGCAAGGGGAGGAAGAACATGCAAAATGATAGTATCATACAAGTCAGGGAGCTGGTGAAAAAGTTCGGTAATTTTACAGCCAACGACAGGCTGAATTTCGATGTGCACAAGGGTGAGATATTCGGTTTCCTCGGTGCCAACGGGGCAGGGAAAACCACCACTATGAAAATCCTTACCGGATTGTCAAAACCCACATCGGGGCAAATCAGCGTAGCCGGATACGATGTGTACAAACAAAGCGGTGACATCAAGCGCAACATCGGCTATATGAGCCAGAAATTCTCCCTGTATGAAGACCTCACAATTGCTGAAAACATCCGTCTGTACGGAGGCATTTATGGCTTATCCCGAAAGGAAATAAAAGCGCGGCGTGAAACCCTGCTGAAATCCCTGGGCATTGAATCCATAGCTGACAAACTGGTTGGTTCGCTGCCATTGGGCTGGAAGCAGAAAATAGCGTTCTCCGTGGCCATTGTTCACAATCCGAAAATTGTCTTTCTCGATGAACCCACCAGCGGTGTGGATCCCATCACCCGGAGGCAATTCTGGGATATGATTTATGAAGCGGCACACAATGGCATTACCGTCTTTGTGACTACCCACTACATGGATGAAGCCGAGTATTGCGACCGTGTGGCTATCCTGGTGGATGGAAAGATGATTGCATTGGATACACCCCTGAATCTCAAAAATCAACTGAAACAGGATAACATGAACGATGTGTTTGTAGAACTCGCAAGGGGGAAACGTGCGTTTGTGAAAAATGACAAATCAGTCCGGAGACGGAAGTCGGAAGACGGAAATTCGCAGCAGGAAGAATAACTCCTGACTTCGGACTCCCGACTTCGGACTAAATTACAACAGTATGAAACGATTCATCGGATTGTTGAGAAAAGAATTTTACCACATCTTCAGGGATGTGCGCACCATCATGATACTCTTTGGGATGCCAATTGTGCAGATTCTGATTTTTGGCTACGTGATTAAAAATGAGGTGAAAGATGTTGATATTGCCGTGTTCGACCAGGCCAAAGATGAAGCCACCATGGAGTTGAGAAACAAAATTCAGGCATCCGGCTATTTCAATATCGTGGAGGATTTGCAGTCAGCAGATGACATACATGCATCTTTCAAAAAAGGAAAAGTACACGAAGTGGTGGTTTTGCCGGCACATTTTGGCAGGGATTTGCAAAGCGGCAAGCAGCCTTCCATACAGCTTTTGCTGGATGCCACCGACCCCAATTACGCGCAACTTATCGGCAATTACACCCAGTCCATATGCATGGATTATGCCGGTGAAATGGTGGCTTCTGACGGAAATGAAGCGGCCGGCATACAGCTTGAAAATCGCATGTTTTTCAATGAGGAAATGAAATCTTCTTTTCTTTTTGTGCCCGGGACCATGGCGTTTATCCTGATGCTGCTCTCTGCCCTGATGTCCTCCATTTCCATCGCCCGCGAAAAGGAATTCGGCAGCATGGAAGTGCTTTTGGTGTCTCCCCTGAAACCCATACAAGTGGTGCTGGGAAAAGTGATGCCCTATGTGATACTTGCCTTTGCCAATGCCGTATCTGTTATTCTGGTGGGAAATTTTGTGTTTGGTGTGCCCATTGAAGGCAGTCTGCTGCTGCTCATGCTGGCATCTGTGCTTTTTGTACTCACCGCCCTGGCGCTGGGCATCATGATATCAACCATCAGCAACACCCAGCAAACCGCCATGATGATATCCACGTTTGTACTTATGCTGCCAACCATGTTGTTGTCAGGCTTTATTTTTCCCATCGAAAACATGCCTGTGGCCCTGCAATGGCTTAGTACCATCATTCCGGCACGCTGGTTCCTGGAAATTATCAAAGACATCATGCTGAAAGGGGCGGGCATGGCATTTATCTGGCAGCAACTGCTGATTCTTACCGGTATGTTTGTTGTTTTTATCGGCATTAGTGTGCGCAATTATAAAATCAGACTTGAATAGACATGAAAACCATAAGATATTTACTCGATAAAGAATTCAGGCAGATTTTCCGCAACAAAATGATGTTGCCCTTCATTTTCCTGCTGCCCTTGGTGCAAACCCTTGTCCTGGTGTATGCTGCCACCTTTGACATGAAAGAGATCCACCTGCTCATTGTGGATGAAGACCAGAGCACGGCAAGCCGGCAGCTGCAGCAAAAATTTGTGGCCTCACCATTTTTTGTAACCAACATTACAAAGGATGATGTCGGTGCTGAAGATTATCTGATTTCCGGCGAAAAACACGCCATCCTGCACATTCCCGCCGGTTTTGAAACGAAACAGAAAACAGGGGAGAAGGTGAGCCTGCAACTGCTCATTGATGCCGTAAACCAGCAAGCTGCCGGACTTATAAATGGCTATACCAGCAATATCCTGCGCGATTATGCCGGCAACGTTATGACAGAGCAGGGCATGGTGTCAGGCAGCGGTGATATGCAGCCGGTATCCGTGGAAAAACGCTACTGGTACAATGCCGGACTCAATTACAAGCACTATATGCTGCCCGGTATCCTGGTGATCCTGGTTACCATCATTGGTTCATTTCTCACGGCGCTGAACATTGTGCGGGAGCGCGAAATTGGTACCATGGAGCAAATCAATGTCACGCCGATAAAAAAATGGCAGTTCATGCTGGGCAAGCTTACGCCATTTTTAATCATTGCTCTCTTTGACCTATCCTTTGGCCTCCTCGTGGGGGTGATACTGTTTAATTTGCCCATTGTTGGTTCCCTGGTAACACTTTTTGTGTTTTCCCTGGGTTATCTGCTGGCGGCTGTAGCTTTGGGTCTGCTCATTGCCAACGAAGCCAAAACCCAGCAACAGGTGATGTTTACCGTTTTCTTTTTCTTTGTCCTCTTTGTGTTGATGGGCGGCATTTTTACGCCCGTAGAAAGCATGCCCGACTGGGCGCAGGCGGCCAACCACGTTAATCCTTTGTGTTATTACATGAAAGCCATTCGCATGATATTGCTCAAAGGCTCCCTCCTCCGCGATGTCATGCCCGAACTGTTGTCTCTGCTGGGGTTGGGCGCTGCCATGCTGAGTGTGGCGATTTTACGTTACCGGAAGACGAGTTAAGGTTGGAAGGTTAAAAGGTTCGAGGTTTGAAGTTTGAAGGTTTGAGGTTTGAAGTTTTGTGATTTTGATTTGGGCGCCTGACGGTCTCCGGCTTTTAGTTGCCTTGCACTGCTTTCTGCCTGATAAGCTGTGGACAGGAGTTCTGTTCCGCCACTCTGCCACAGCTACAGCCAGTAAAATCACTGCTGCGGCAAGCTAACCGCCTACGCCCTGGCGCGGGGGAGCAGCGAACGATAGAAAGATGGTGGCTCTATTAAACTACAATGTTGTTTCAAATATTTCTAATACCATTTTATTTAAATTGAGCCAAGATGGTTTTAGTTAAAAGTTGGAAGTCCTGTAAACGTTTGGTTTTAGAAATTTTGCATTTGTTTCAAAAACCATTATTTTTAAAGTGACAAAACTAAACCCGCAGGCATGTAAATAATTGCAAATACTCAGCTAACTGGAAGAATTAACTAAGGAGCCCAATGAACTCATGGATCAAATCTTAAACCTGAAATTATGAGGGTGGAAAACCAACATACTGAATTTAAACAGGTCTGGAAAGATGCTTTTTTGAAATCAATCTGTGCTTTTGCCAATGCTCAGGGAGGCACACTGTATGTTGGTATGAATGACAAAGGTGAGGTAACTGGTCTTCCCAATTATGCGAAACTCCTGGAAGATTTACCTAACAAAATACGCGATATCCTGGGGTTAATTCCACAAACCAATCATAAGCAAGAAAATAATAAAGATTATCTGGAAATTATAGTACAGGCATCCAAAACGCCAGTCTCTTACCATGGTCATTTTTATTACAGATCGGGCAGCACTATACAAGATTTGAGTGGCGGTGCACTGGAGCATTTTCTGCTGGCAAAACGCGGTAAAAAGTGGGATGGTGTTGTTGCAGAATAATTTACGATGGATGATTTATCGGATTATGCTTTTAACACCTTTCGTAAAAAGGCACAGCGGAGCAAACGCATCCCTGATGAAGACTTGAACAGCAGCAATAAGGGCTTGCTTGAATCACTCAATCTGACAGAAAATTGCAGATTTAATGAATATGAGCAGAAGAAACATTGCCAAGCACATTTCTAATATAAAAAATAAAAGAATGATAAAGCGTATTGGTTCAGATAAAAGTGGATACTGGAAAGTAATAACTGTGGATTAAACTGTGGAATAATGAGATTAAAGACAAAATACAAAATACATAACACAAGGAGAACAAAGCCCATTAGGCTTGAAGTCAATAAAAACCAGGAAAAGTAACTGAAATGGTGTATAAGGAGGGGGTTGGTGGGGTTATGAATGAGTTATCAACAACCGAAAAAATTTGCAATCCATTCCAATTATTGGTATCTTTGTAAAAAACATAAACGATTATGGCTAAGAATACATCAATATTATTAGGAGACTATTTTGATAACTTCATTAACTAACCACCAAATAAAGACTGGTAAATTCACTTCAGCTAGTGAAGTTGTGAGAGCGGCACTCAGACTTTTTGAATATGAACAATCAAAAGAAACTGAACTTATTAAAGAATTAAAGGAAGGCGAAAAATCAGGTTTTGTTAAAGATTTTAACCGAGCTACGTTTCTTACGAATATTCATAAATAACAGATTAAGTGATAAATAAAACGGCAGTTGAAAACGTGCTCTAAATACAAGTTAGCAGGCAGTATTTTTCATAAAAGATTTTTAGTAATTTTTCAGTTCGTACAACGATGATAATGAAGTGGATAAATTGCCCGCCAGTATTTATAGCCATTCGTTGTGATCAATATTAATAAACAAACCGTGAATAGACAAGAAGCAGAAATAAGATTAAAAAACACCTTTGAATTTGACCATTTTTATGATGAACAATGGGAAGCGATTGATTTATTATTTCAGGGTAAAAGAGTTTTACTCATTGAAAAAACAGGATTCGGGAAATCACTTTGTTTTCAATTTCCTGCAACACAATTTCAAGGACTGACTGTTATTTTTTCTCCTTTAATCGCCCTAATGAGAGATCAAGTAAGAGCACTAAATGAGAAAGGAATAAAAGCAAAATTCATTAATTCTGAACAGACACTCGAAGAAAATTCACAAACAATTCAGGATGCGTTACATGGGAAATTGAAGATTTTATATATCGCTCCTGAAAGACAAGAAAACCAGGAATGGATTGAGGCGACAAGACAAATGAATTTGTCAATGATTGTAATTGATGAGGCACATACTATTTCAGTTTGGGGACACGATTTCAGACCTGCATTCAGGAGAATTATAAACCTTGTCAAATTATTACCGCAAAATCTGCCGGTACTGGCAACTACAGCTACAGCGACAAAACGGGTACAGAAAGATATTGAAAGACAAATATCAGGAAATATTCAGACGATCAGAGGCAAACTAATCCGTGAAAATTTCGAACTCTATGTAATAAAAGTAAACTCGGAAGATGAAAAGTTATTGTGGCTATCTGATCATTTGCCAGGTTTAGAAGGAAACGGTTTAATCTATACAGGAACAAGGGTTAATACAGAGATTTATTCAAGGTGGTTCAAGTATTTGGGCATTAGTACAACTGAATACAATGCAGGTCTTGATTCTCACTCAAGAAAAGAGATTGAAAATGGATTAATGAATAATAAATGGAAAGCAGTTGTTTCAACAAATGCTCTGGGAATGGGGATAGATAAAATTGACATTCGATTTATTATTCACACGCAAATCCCAGCTTCACCAATCCATTACTATCAGGAAATCGGCAGAGCTGGCCGGGATGGAAAACCAACCAAATTAATTTTATTTTACAATGCAACTAAAGACGAAAACGGAATTGAAGAAGATGTTAAATTACCAAAAGCTTTTATTGACGGTGGTCGCCCGGGGATAAAGAATTACAATAAAGTCATAAATGTTCTCAAACAAGAACAATTGGGTGAACGTCAAATAATTAAATCAACCAATTTAAAATCAACACAAGTAAAAGTCATAAACGCAGACCTGATAGAACAGGGAATAATTAAAAAAGTGGATAAAAAATTTGAGTATCAATACAATGCACCAGAACTCAATACAAAAGCATTTGATGAACTTCGGGAACAAAAATTATATGAACTTGACTCAATGATAGAATACATCAACACTAAAAGTTCACGGATGAAATTTTTGTGTGATTATTTGGGAGACAAATCACATAATCACTACCAAAACTGCGATAATACAACACTTAAGCCTTTTACCGTAAATCCTCAGGAAACAACAAAACAAAAATTGTCAGATTTTCGGGAGAGCTATTTTCCAACGCTTCATACAGCACCAAGGACTTCGAAAACTATAGAAGGAGAAAAATATTATATCACCTTATCGGCGGAAAACAAAATAGCCTTTGGAAAAGAAGGCAACAAAGAATATTATTTTGACGATGTTATAATTCTCAAATCAAAAATCAGCAAATTGAATGATGAGCGACAGGAAAAATTTTATGCTTTGCTGGAAAAACATCAAAAGAAAGACAAATTACTAAACGGTGTTGCTTCTAGTTATTATGGTGTATCAAGTGTTGGAGCAGCATTACATCGGAGCAAATACGAAAATGGCGGAGACTTTCCGGATTTTCTGCTCAGACTTACATTAAAAGCATTCAGAAAAAAGTACGGACACGAAAAATTCGATTTTATGGTTTATGTTCCACCAACTGAATCCGGCGATTTGGTGAAAAATTTTGCAGAAAAATTATCCTGGGTTTTAAAAGTGCCTGTTTCACATAAATTGATAAAAACAGGAGAAACACAGCCACAAAAAGTATTCAAAAATAGTTTTCTGAAAAAAGATAATGTATCTCAAAAATTCAGTTATGCAGAACCCAATGAGATTGCTGGTAAATCAGTTATTCTTTTTGATGACATATTTGATAGTGGTGCAACAATTAAGGAAATTGGAAATGTTTTAACTAAATTTGGGGTTACAAAAATTGCGCCTTTGGTAATTGCAAGAACCGTAGGTGGCGATATCTAAATGATTGATTATGAATAAAGAATTGGCATATTGGATGGCTTTGGCTCATGTTCCGAAGATAAAAACAAAAAAGAAAAACGAAATAATTGTTCGGCTTTTTGAACAGGGGAAGTCTATTATTGACTTTTTTGAGTTTGAAAAGTCGGCTTGGGAAAAAGAATATGATATAAATGAAACAGAAGTTGAACTTTTCTTAGATGCAAAAAAAGAGCTGTCAAACTATGCCTTTATGGTTGAAGACCTTACGGAACAAGGATACAATATACTGCCAATTACTTCACAAGACTATTCTCCCACATTGAAAAAAAAACTGGGCAGAACCTACGCTCCACCGGTTATTTATACGAAAGGAAATCTTCAAATAATGAAAGAAAAATCAGTTGCCATTGTAGGTTCACGAAAAGCAAATGATAATTCATTGGAATTTACCGATAATGTTGCAAAAAAAGCGTCAAAGGAATATAAAGTTGTTGTTAGTGGATTTGCCAAAGGTGTAGATAAACAAGCTCTTGATTCAGCGCTTAAATATAAAGGACAAAGCATAATTGTGCTTCCCCAGGGGATAGTGACTTTTAAATCAGGTTTTAAAAAGTTTTACAAACACATCATTGATGGGGATGTTATGGTTTTAAGTACTTTTTATCCTAAAGCACCCTGGAGTGTTCAACTTGCTATGGCACGTAATCCAATAATCTATGGCCTTGCATCCGAGATTTATGTAGCCGAATCAAGTGAAAAAGGCGGAACCTGGTCAGGTGTAATGGACGGGTTAAGAAAAAGTAGAACGATATATGTCAGAATACCAAATCCAAAAGAAAAAAATGCAAATAATCTCCTTATTTCTAAAGGTGGAAAAGCCGTTGATATCGAAGGAAATATGACAACTTATGAAATGAATGAGGAGTCAAAATCAATAGTTTCTGAGGCAGACTTGAACAGTACAGAAGAAAAAATAATTGAGTTTTTAAAAACAGGTGTTTTCCCTGCCAAAAAGATTGTTGATACCTTAAAAATTGATTGGAGCTCACGTAAAGTTTCTGATTTCTTAAAAAGCAGGCAGGATATTTTGACAATAAAAGGGAAACCACTGAAATTTGTACATAAAAACAGTCCATTACAATCACAAAAAAACCTGTTTGATTAATAATAAGAACAATACTGTGGCTAATATTCTGCCATACCACCTGGCGCGGGGGAGAGTTTTAGATATTGTAAGAACTGTCTTTTGCAGGATGAATGCTATGAATTCAATCCACAAGTGGGGTACTATTTGAAGATTTGTTTTTTATTGAACGAAGGGCATCCCTGCCTTTTTTTGTTAAACGGTATGCTTGTTTACTGCTTTTGGGTTTGTCAGGAATTGTTAATTCAATGTATCCATTATCAATTGCGGGTTGTAAATATGCAATTTTAAAGTATTTTCTGTCTGACAGTCCCAATTTTTTCTGAAGTTCTTGACGTTTATGTTGACCTTCAACCACTTCGAGCAATTTAATGACTTGTGGGGTAACTTGTGGGGTAACTTGTGGAGGAACTTTCACCAAAGCAGGCAATACCATCCGTAAAAAGTGCTCTGAAAAGTGAAAACATGCTTTTCCGTAATGCTCCAGAATACTGGGAATACCTGAACCAAGTTGTTCAACAAGCTCCAGGTCTTTAAAAACACGCATCAATTCTTTATTACGTGGTATGGAAAAACCCTCAAAGAATTCTTTTTTACTTAATCCTTCTGGTAGCAATCCGGATGAAGTAATTTCAATGTGGTCAGAAAATATTTCAAACTTAGGAGATATTTTACGTGTATAATCATTATGCACAAAAGCATTTCTTTTATGATTTATTTGTTATTTTTTTGTGCCTTCTGCCTACGCCCTGGCGCGGGGGAGCTTTAGATATTGTTAATAACCACCTGTCAGGTCATTGGTTATTTACTTATTAAAATATAATTATTCTTCTACAATTGTAATGATGGAAGACCTGACAGGTGGGTGAACACAGATGATCCACAACAAATGATACATGTACATACTACACCGAATGAAATAATATCTTAATCCTTTATATGGAATCTGACTGACTTTTGGTTATTAATGATAGTGGAGTTTTGCATTGTGAAATAACATCTTAATCTTTTGTATGGAATCTGACCCATGTGAGCCTTTTGCTTATGGCAATTTTACTCCTCATTTGATATAGCATCTTAATCCTTGTTTTTGAAATATCCGTCTTCACTGCGTTACGCCGGACAAGTTATGGAATCTGACAGGAAGTGCCCATGCTGGAGGAAATTCCTCCAAAAAGTCTTAATCCTTGTTTTTGAAATATCCGTCTTCACTGCGTTACGCCGGACAAGTTATGGAATCTGACATAGAGATGCATATCATTATTGTAAAAATATAAAGGAGTCTTAATCCTTGTTTTTGAAATGTATGGAATCTGACAATCGCCAGCAATGAATACTGGGATGGAAGCAATTTTGTCTTAATCCTTGTTTTTGAAATGTCCGTCTTCACTGCGTTACGCCGGACAAGTTATGGAATCTGACTCAT